>NZ_MCAP01000044.1:0-223418 GCF_001858555.1 Salinicola sp. MIT1003 | reverse complement strand
ATGAATTGCTGAAGAAGCTCCCTGGCGGCTAGCAGAGGATAACTTCTATAGGCGATCTGATCATCCGGGACCCTACATTTAACCTCTATCCTCGATGAATCGCTTTCGATCCACCGCTCGCCTTTCATCGCGGCCCGCCATGGCGGCTATCCTGATCAGCCGAGGAAGACGGAAGAAGATAAGACGGGAAGAAGCGCCGTAAGAGAAAACGGCGAAAAGCCTGGATGAACAGCTTGATGAAAGACTCGGTGAGGGAACGTTGATGAGAGGGTTCCATGAGTGACGCTGCATCGCCGCCACTGGCCATTGTCACTGGCGCCACCGCTGGCCTCGGCCTGGAAACCGCCAAGGGTCTGGCAAGCGCGGGGTATCGGGTCGTCATCGCCGGCCGCAACCCTGACAAGGGCAAGCTCGCATGCCACGCGGTTCGCCAGCACCGGCCCGGTGTCGACGTTCGCTTCGAGCTGCTCGATCTTGATAGCCTCGAGTCCATACGCCAGTTCGCGGCTCGCCTGCGGAAAAGCGAGGCCACGCTGGAACGGCTGATCAACAACGCCGGCATCATGGCGCCACCGAAGCTGGAGCGCACCGAAGACGGCTTCGAGCGCCAGTTCGGTGTCAACTATCTCGGCCACTTCCTGCTGACGAGCCTGCTGCAGCCGCTGCTGGTGGCTTCTTTCCACCGTGGGCGAGCGCCGCGCGTCGTCCAGCTTTCCAGCCTCGCTCATCGCAGCGGCAGGATCGATTTCGATGACCTCAACGGCGAGCGCGACTACGACCCGTGGCGCGCCTATCGGCAGTCCAAGCTCGCCATGCTGCTGTTTGCCCAGGCGCTGCAGAAGCAGAGCGACCGCCACGGCTGGGGGCTGTCGAGCCTCGCCGCGCATCCGGGGCTTTCACGCACCGCGCTGTTCGATGCCGGCGTGAAGAGCCGCGCACTGGCCGGCCAGGCCTTCAAGCTGGTAATGCCCTTGATCAGCCAATCCGCCGCCGAAGGCGCCAAACCGACCCTCCACGCGGCTCTCGCCGGCGATGTCGATGGCGGCGACTACTTCGGCCCCGACGGCTTCAGCGAAACCCGCGGCGAACCCAAGCGCGCCCATCGCAGTGCCGCGGCCAGGGACCGGGCGGTGGAAGACCGGCTGTGGACAGTCTCGTGTGAACTGACCGGAGCGGTGTGGACTGCTCGTCCTGAACCTTTTCCAGCCAGGTGACCGGGCTATCTTCGATGGATTCCTGGATGGCGATAAAATAGCAATCGCATTATTACCCCTGCTTTTAACGCATTGCATTCTCGTCGACTTCTGCCATGCGTCGGCGATAAAAATGTCCATAGATGAGCAGGCTGGTAATCGCTGCATAAGCGCACCATACCGAAGTAAAAGCATACTGCTTGACCAAAAGCACCACTATCAAACCGAGAACATTGAGCGCACCAAAAACAACAATAGAGCGATAACCCGAAAAAAACAGTGCGCCACAAGTCGCCACTATATATAAAGTTGCAACAAGAATGCTCCTGGTTTCCGGGTTATTGTAGACAACGCTATGACCGCGCAAGGAGATATGGGTATCGTAATTCAGCAGCGCCCAAAAGATATAAATTGCCAGCCCTGCACCGAGGAAAAGAAAGGGAAGAATTCGGCGTCCACGGCGCTGATTCGGCTCGATCAGCCAGATGCCCAATGGCATGAGCAAAGGGAGCAACGCCTGCGCAAAGAGCATATAGGCAAAACCCCAGCCGGCGAGACTACCGAACGTCAACTGCTCCTTCAATCCGAGCCAGACCATACCTTCATTGAATTGATGTATGGCAAACATCAAGGGCACCGCGGCAAATAGCCATTCCTTAGCGTGCCGCGTACGGGCTAGAGTGGCAATGCCTATAACCGCTATGACGCCACTACTCGCAAAACTGGCGGTCGCAGAAAAACACATAATTGGCCCATTCCTTTTCTCAGACTCCAGTCCATCTCTATCAGCGCCCTGAGGAGAATGCTTAACACGGGTCAATGAGCATGGAGCTATTGTCGTCCGCTGCTATCCTGTCATGAATGCCAAAGTGTTCGATCTGCCCATCGTTTTCGGCTCACTCAATTCTGTTCCATGAATCCAAAAGGGCAATTTATCTGAATTAAAGAAAGGTCCGTCTCTTCGGTAAAGAGACGGTTTCGACGAATCCAAACTCCAGGGCGAGCCATGAGTCACAAATTCAAGATCGGTGATCACGTCAGTTGGAACTCCGAAGCAGGTCGGGTCCATGGGACCATCATCAAGATCCATACTCAGGATTTCGACTACAAGGGCCACACTCGGCGCGCATCACCGGATGAGCCACAATATGAGATCAAAAGCGACAAGACGGCCCATGTTGCCGCACACAAGGAGAGCACTCTGACCTCAATCGACTGATGCCAACTCCCCTTATGCCACCATGACGCGCTATTCCCCGTGACGCGCTATTCCACCGTGACGCTTTTGGCCAGATTGCGCGGCTGATCGACGTCGGTGCCCTTGAGCACGGCGACATGGTAGGAGAGTAGCTGCAGCGGGAGGGTGTAGACGATGGGGGCGAGCAATTCATCCACAGGCGGTACGTGGAGCACGCGCAGGTTGTCGGCGGCGGTCAGCGCGACACCTTCGTCGGCGAACACGAACAGCTCGCCGCCGCGGGCGCGGACTTCCTGCAGGTTGGATTTGAGCTTCTCCAGCAGTTCGTCGTTGGGGGCGACAGCGACCACCGGCATATCGGCATCGACAAGCGCCAGCGGGCCGTGCTTGAGCTCGCCGGCCGGATACGCTTCGGCGTGGATGTAGGAGATTTCCTTGAGCTTGAGCGCGCCTTCCAGCGCGATCGGGAACTGGGTGCCACGACCCAGGAACAGCGCGTGATGCTTCTCGGCGAAGGCTTCCGACAGGTCGGCAATCGGCCCGTCCATGGCGAGCGCGCTGTCGAGGATCGCCGGCAGGCCGCGCAGTGCCTGAACCAGCGCCGTTTCCCGTTCATCGCCGCGCTGCCTGCGCAGCGAGAGCGTCAGTAGCATCAGGGCGATGAGCTGGGTGGTGAAGGCCTTGGTGGAGGCGACGCCGATCTCGGGGCCGGCCTGGGTCATCAGCGACAGATCGGATTCCCGGGTCAGAGAGCTGCCGGGCACGTTGCAGACCGCCAGCGTGCCGAGATAGCCGAGCGTTTTCGCATAGCGCAGCGCCGCCAGGGTATCGGCGGTCTCGCCGGACTGGGAAAGGGTGACGAACAGGGTGTTTTCCGGCACCACCACTTCGCGATAGCGATACTCGGACGCCACCTCGACCGTGGTCGGCAGGCCCGCCAACTTCTCCAGCCAGTAGCGTGCCACCATGCCAGCGTGGTAGCTGGTGCCGCAGGCGACGATATGCACCTGCTTGACCTGGTCGAACAGCGCCCTGGCGCCGACACCGAAGCTGCTTTCGAGCACGTGGGAACCGCTCAGCCGGCCCTCCAGCGTGGCGGCGATCACGGCGGGCTGCTCGTGGATCTCCTTGAGCATGAAGTGACGATACTCGCCGCGGCTGGCGGCGCTGTCGCCGTGCTCGTAAGTGTGCACCGGGCGTTCGGCCGGCTGGCCGTCGGCGGCGAATATCTCGATGCCATGGGCGTCGCTCAGGCGCACCACGTCGCCTTCCTGCAGATAGATGAAGCGGTCGGTAACCTGCAAAAGCGCCAGCGCATCGGAGGCGAGGAAGTTTTCGTCGATGCCCACGCCGACCACCAGCGGGCTGCCCTTGCGAGCGCCGACGATCTCCCGCGGCGCATCGGCGTGCATCACCGCCAGCGCGTAGGCGCCGTCGATTCTGTCGAGTGTCGCCTGAACCGCCGCCAGCAGACCGCCGGTTTCGCCACCGTCCTGATTGGCGCTGTCCTGATGTCGAAAGGCGCGGTCGATCAGGTGGGCGACGACTTCGGTATCGGTCTCCGATTCGAACACCACGCCTTCGGCTTCCAGTTCGCGCTTGAGCGGCTCGAAGTTCTCGATGATGCCGTTGTGGACGATCGCCAGCCGCTCGCGCGCCAAATGTGGGTGAGCGTTCACTTCGGACGGTTTGCCGTGGGTCGCCCAGCGGGTGTGCGCGATGCCGACCCTGCCCGTCAGTGCCACCTGCTCGAGCTTCTCCTCGAGCGCGGCGACCTTGCCCTTGGCACGCTGGCGGGCCAGTTCGCCGCCGGCGTTCAACACCGCCATGCCGGCGCTATCGTAGCCGCGATATTCGAGTCGCTTGAGCCCTTCCAGCAGGATGCCCTGCACGTTGCGCGCAGCCAGCGCGGCGACGATTCCACACATAGTCGATTCCTTTCTGAGTCCGTTTTGTCTTACCGCTCGGCGGGCGATTCGGCGACCACCAGCGTCACGTCCTGGCGTTCGATGGCCACCGCCGCGTCATCGTCGATTCGCCAGTCGGTGACCAGCGTGTCGATGCGCGCCCAGGGCAGTTCCAGATTGGGGATACGGCGGCCGATCTTGTCGGCCTCTACCATCACCACCACCTCGCGGGCGACCTCGGCCATGACGCGGGTCAGGCCGAACAGTTCGTTGTAGGTGGTGGTGCCGCGTTCGAGATCGATGCCGTCGGCGCCGACGAAGAGTTGATCGAAGTCGTAGGCTCGCAGTACCTGCTCGGCAACCTGGCCCTGGAAGGATTCCGAATGCGGATCCCAGGTCCCGCCGGTCATCAGCAGCGCCGGTTCCGACTCCAGCTCGCGCAGCGCGCCGGCCACGGCGAGCGAGTTGGTCATCACTACCAATCCGCGCAGGCCGCCCAGCTCGCCGATCAGCGCGGCGGTGGTGGTGCCGCTGTCGACGATGATCCGGTTGTGCTCGCGAATGCGTGCTCGTGCCGCCTGGGCAATGGCCTGCTTGTACGGTGACAGGGTCTGCAGCGGCTCGCTCAGCATCTCCTGGGGCAACGGCGCGGCGCCGCCGTAGCGGCGCAGCAGCAGGCCGCTGCGCTCCAGCGTGTTGAGATCCTTGCGAACGGTGACTTCGGAGATCGCGAAGCGGCTCGCCAACGTCTCGACCGGGGTTTCCCCGTGTTCGTTGACGTAGGCAAGAATGGCATGGCGGCGCTGGGCAGTATCGCGTTTGGGCATGATTCGGGTTTCGAGATTCGGCCTTTATATTTCGATTCGAAATTTAACAGATTCGAATCAAAGCTTATTGAGGCAAACTCGTCAAGTCTTGCGATACTCGGGGTGGCGAGGTAGCCACCATTGGGCAGGCTCGGCATCATGGTCACCATCGGGAACAACCATAAAAGGTCTCCAGGCATGACCAGTCAGGAACTCCTCGGAAAACTCATCGGCTTCGATACCGTCAGTCGCGAATCCAATCTCGCGCTGATCGAATTCGTGCGTGATTATCTCGCCCAACACGACGTCGATAGCGAGCTGATCCACAACGACGACGGCAGCAAGGCCAATCTATGGGCGACGATCGGCCCCACCGATCGCGGCGGCGTGGTGCTCTCCGGCCATACCGACGTGGTGCCGGTGGACGGCCAGCCGTGGACGGTGCCGGCGTTCGAGATCACCGAGCGCGACGGCAAGCTTTACGGTCGGGGTACCACCGACATGAAGGGCTACCTCGCCTGCGTGCTGGCGGCGGTGCCGAGCTTCACCGCTGCGGAGCTGAAGATGCCGATCCATCTGGCGTTCTCCTATGACGAGGAAGTGGGCTGTCTCGGCGTGCGTTCGATCATTTCGATGCTGGAAGGCAGACCTCACAAGCCGCTGGCCTGCATCATCGGCGAGCCGACCGAACTCAAGCCGGTGCTGGGCCACAAGGGCAAGCTCGGCGTGCGCTGCCGCGTGCATGGCGCGCCCTGCCACTCCGCCTATGCGCCGGAAGGCGTCAACGCCATCGAGTACGCCGCCAGGATGATTACTCGGCTCAACCAGATTGGCGAGCGCCTGGCCGACCCATCGCGTCACGACGACCGCTTCTACCCGCCTTTTTCCACCATTCAGACCGGCATGATCGAGGGTGGACGCGCGCTCAACATCGTGCCGTCGGAGTGCCGTTTCGACTGGGAAGTCCGCTCGCTGCCGGGCTTCGATGCCAATGATGTCGAACGCGAGATGCGCGACTACGCCGACAACGAACTGATCCCTCGCATGCGCGCGGTCGAGCCGAACACCGATATCGTGTTCGAGCCGCTGCAGGCCTACCCGGGGCTGACCACCGAGGCCTCGAGCGAGGTGGCGCGCCTGATCGCTACGCTCTCGGGTCGCGATGACTTCGGTACGGTCGCCTACGGCACCGAGGGCGGACTGTTCCACGAAGCCGGCATTCCCACCGTGGTCTGCGGCCCCGGCTGCATGGATCAGGGCCACAAGCCGGACGAGTTCATCGCCATCGACCAGCTCGAGCGCTGCGATGCGATGATGCAGAGACTGAAGGAGCATTTGAGCGCATGAAGGGATTCACACGCCTTTCCAGGCTTCACTGGGCGCCGGCATTCGCGCTGGCCCTGCTGGCCGGCTGTAGCACGCAGGCGCCCCAGCCCGGCTTCGAGCAGCGTCCGGCGAGCGTGAAGAACGAACTGGTTTCGCTCATTCCCGCCTCCGCCGAGGATCGCGACGGCTGGGCGACGGACATTACCGCCGCGTTCTCGGCCCAGAATCTGCCCGCAACCCGGGACAATCTGTGCTCGGTGCTGGCGGTGATCGAGCAGGAGTCGACCTACACGGCGGATCCCAGCGTGCCCAATCTTTCGGCCATTGCCCGGGAGGAGATCGAACGTCGCGCCAGCGCGCTGCATATTCCGGGCTTTCTGGTCGAGGCGGGCCTGAATCTCGAGTCGCCCACCGGCGAAACCTACAGCGAGCGGCTCGCTCACATCACCACCGAGCGGGAGATGAGCGAGATCTTCGAGGATTTCATCGGCATGGCGCCGCTGGGCCGCCAGCTCTTCGGTAGCCTCAACCCGGTGCATACCGGCGGCCCGATGCAGGTCAGCGTCGATTTCGCCGAAGAGCATGCCGAGAACTATCCCTACCCGGTTGACGACTCGATTCGCCACGAAGTGTTCACGCGGCGCGGCGGGCTCTATTTCGGCATTGCCCACCTGCTCGGCTATCCCGCGAATTACGACGAGCCGATCTATCGTTTCGCCGACTTCAACGCCGGCTGGTACGCCAGCCGCAACGCCGCGTTCCAGGCCGCGGTGAGCCAGCTTTCCGGCATTCCGCTGGCACTCGACGGCGACCTGATCATCCCCGGCTCCCGCCAGGCCGGGCAGACCGAACTGGCGGTTCGCGCGCTGAAACGCCAGCTGGAGATGGACGACGGCGAGATCCGCGACGCGCTCGAGCAGGAGAATTCCCTCGAATTCGAGCAGACCGAGCTCTATGAAAAGGTCTATTCGCTGGCGGCCCGACAGGAAAACCAGCCGATCCCCTACTCGCGCCTGCCGGGGATCAAGCTCGAAAGTCCCAAGATCACCCGCAACCTGACCACGGCATGGTTCGCCAATCGGGTCGACGACCGCTGGCAGCAATGCATGGCGCGTTGAGGCGAATTGCGAAAGCAGATCAGGACAGATTCTGGATCGGCGCGTAAGGACATCTGACCGCCATGGATGGCGGAAATGCAGAAAATGCAGGGAGCAATTTTCTGCCCTGTCCCAACGCGCCTCTTGCGACATTCATGTCGCAAGACCCAGCTTGGCGAGTGCGGCGCAGCGTGCACTCGATAGGCGCTATGGGGTGGCAATGCCGATGCATGAGAAGTTGGTAAGGTAGTCGATCAGCTCTTCGGTATCTTCACCGGCCGCTGCCAGCCCTGCTTGACCACCTGCCGACTCCGCCCGATGGCCAGCTCGTCGTCTTTCACTTCGCGAGTGATCGTCGAGCCCGCGGCAATCGTGGCGCCATTGCCGATGGTGACCGGAGCGACCAGCGAGCTGTTGGAGCCGACGAAGACCGCTTCGCCGATCTCGGTGCGATGCTTGTTGGCGCCGTCGTAGTTGCAGGTGATCGTCCCGGCACCGATGTTGGTGTCGCGGCCGATCTCGGCGTCGCCCAGATAGCTCAAATGGCCCGCCTTGACGCCCTCGCCGAGGGTGGCGTTCTTGGTCTCGACGAAGTTGCCCACATGCGCCTTGGCGCCCAGGCGGGTGCCGGGACGCAGGCGGGCGAACGGGCCGCAGTCGCTGCCTTCGCCCATTTCGGCGCCTTCCAGATGGCTGTTGGCCTTCACCACTGCGCCGCGCCGCAGGATGCTGTCCTTGATCACGCAGTTGGGGCCGATGACCACGTCGTCTTCCAGCGTCACCTGCCCTTCCAGGATCACGTTGACGTCGATCCGGATGTCCCGGCCGAGAGTGACCTCTCCCCGCAGATCGAAACGCTGGGGGTCCGCGAGAGTGACTCCTGCCGCCATTAGACGATCCGCCTGGCGACGCTGATAGGCGCGCTCCAGTGCCGCCAACTGGCGGCGATCATTGACGCCCTCGACTTCGACCGGCGCGCTCGGCCGGGTCGCCTTGATTTCGACGCCATCCGCGGCGGCCATGGCGATCACGTCGGTCAGGTAGTACTCGCCCTGGGCGTTCTCGGCGGAGAGCTGCGGCAGCCAGCGACGCAGCTGTGCGCTGGTCATCGCCATGATGCCGGTGTTGCATTCACGGATGGCGCGCTGCTTGGCATCGGCGTCCTTGTGTTCGACGATGGCGACGACCGCATCCTTGTCGTTGCGCACGATCCGGCCATAGCCGGCAGGATCGTCGAGCGTCACCGTCAACAGCGCCATGTGCTGCTCGTCGACGCCCTCGAGCAGGCTTTCGAGGGTCCTGGCCTGGATCAGCGGCACGTCACCGTAGAGCACCAGCACCTTGCCGTCGCCGAGGCCATCCAGCGCCTGGGCAACCGCATGCCCGGTGCCCTTCTGCTCGGTCTGCTCGCAGAAGGCGAGTTCGCGATCGGCAGGCATCGAACCAGCGTTCGACAGCGCGTCGCGCACCGCCTCGCCGCCGTGGCCGACCACCACATGCAGCCTGGCGCGCTCCAGCCCCGCGGCGGTATCGACGACGTGCTGTACCAGGGGGCGGCCCGCCAGCTCGTGCAGCACCTTCGGTGTCTTCGAGCGCATGCGGGTACCTTGGCCGGCGGCCAGAATCACGACGTCGAGGGTCATTGCATTAGTCCTTCGCTGATCAATGGAAACTGGGCGTCATTCTAGCGTTTAAGAAGCGGCCTGACAGAGGAACCGGAGATAACCGGGCGGCCACGAAAAAGGCGACTCCGGGGAGTCGCCTTCAGGTACCGCACTAGCGTGTACTGCACGGGTACTTGCGTCGGTGCACGGCGCGTGCCGTCAGCCGCGGCCGCCCTTGCGACGCAGCTGTTGCAGCGTGCGCAGCTGAGCGGTGGCTTCGGCCAGTTCGGCGGCGGCGCGCGCGTAGTCGAGCTCGGTCTGCTTTTCGTTGAGCGAGGCCAGCGCATGCTGACGCGCCTGCTCGGCTTCCGCTTCATCGAGATCGCTGGCTCGGGTGGCGGTATCCGCCAGCACCGAGACCACGTCCGGCTGCACTTCGAGGAAGCCGCCGGTGACGTAATAGAGCTCTTCTTCACCGCTTTCCTGAATCACGCGCACCGGACCGGGCTTGAGCTCGGTCAGCAGCGGCGCGTGACCGCGCAGGATACCCAGATCGCCGGCCACGCCGGCAGCGATGAGCTGCTCGACGTTGCCCGAGAAGATCTCCTTCTCGGCACTGACGATGTCACACTGAAATGTGGCCATAGCGATATCTCCCGGGAGTCTGCAGGCTTACTTCATGCTCTTGGCTTTCTCGACGGCTTCGTCGATGGTGCCGACCATGTAGAACGCCTGTTCCGGCATGTCGTCGTAGTCGCCGTTGAGGATGCCCTGGAAGCCACGAATGGTTTCCTGCAGCGACACGTACTTGCCGGGCGCACCGGTGAAGACCTCGGCGACGAAGAACGGCTGCGACAGGAAGCGCTGGATCTTACGCGCCCGGGCCACGGCCAGCTTGTCTTCGTCGGACAGCTCGTCCATCCCCAGGATGGCGATGATGTCCTTGAGCTCCTTGTAGCGCTGAAGCACGTTCTGCACACCGCGAGCGGTGTTGTAGTGTTCTTCGCCGACGACCAGCGGATCGAGCTGGCGCGAGGTGGAGTCGAGCGGATCGACGGCCGGATAGATACCCAGCTCGGCGATGGAACGCGACAGGGTCACGGTCGAATCCAGGTGGGCGAAGGTGGTCGCCGGAGACGGGTCGGTCAAGTCGTCCGCCGGCACGTAGACGGCCTGGACGGAAGTGATCGAGCCGGTCTTGGTCGAGGTGATGCGCTCCTGCAGGGCGCCCATCTCTTCCGCCAGGGTCGGCTGGTAACCCACCGCCGACGGCATACGACCCAGCAGTGCCGACACTTCGGTACCGGCCAGGGTGTAGCGGTAGATGTTGTCGACGAACAGCAGGACGTCACGACCTTCGTCACGGAAGTTCTCGGCGATGGTCAGGCCGGTCAGGGCGACGCGCAGACGGTTGCCCGGCGGCTCGTTCATCTGGCCGTAGACCAGGGCGACCTTGTCGAGAACGTTGGATTCCTGCATCTCGTGATAGAAGTCGTTACCTTCACGAGTACGCTCGCCGACACCGGCGAACACGGAATAACCGCTGTGCTCGGTGGCGATGTTACGGATCAGTTCCATCATGTTGACGGTCTTGCCGACACCGGCGCCGCCGAACAGGCCGACCTTGCCGCCCTTGGCGAACGGGCACACCAGGTCGATGACCTTGATGCCGGTTTCCAGCAGGTCGCTGGATGCGGCCTGATCCGCATAGCCGGGTGCCTGACGGTGGATCGGCATGCGCTCGGCATCGATCTCGCCGGCTTCGTCGATCGGCTCGCCCAGCACGTTCATGATGCGGCCCAGCGTCTGCTTGCCGACCGGCACCGAAATCGGCGCACCGGTGTTGACCACCTCGATGCCCCGCTGGAGACCTTCACTGGAGCCCATGACGATGGCGCGAACCACGCCGTCGCCGAGCTGCTGTTGCACTTCGAGAATGGCCTCTTTACCCGAGACCGTCAGCGCGTCGTAGACCTTGGGAACGTCGTCCCGCGGAAACTCTACGTCAACCACCGCGCCGATGATTTGTACGATACGTCCGCTCATAGTGGTTCCTCGTAAACCTGCAAATGAAACCTGTAGGCGTCGTGCGAAGTGAACTCATTCACACGACGCTTGGCCAAGCCGTACTCGAGATCGCCGCCCCGCAGGCGACGAACCGTCATACCGCCGCGGCACCGCCGACGATTTCCGAAATTTCCTGGGTAATGGCCGCCTGACGCGCCTTGTTGTACACCAGTTGAAGATCGTCAATCAGATCGCCGGCGTTGTCGGTCGCGTTCTTCATCGCGATCATGCGCGCGGCCTGCTCACAGGCCGCGTTCTCTACCACGGCCTGATACACCTGAGATTCGACGTAGCGAACCAGCAGATGATCGAGCAGGGTCTTGGCATCCGGCTCATACAGGTAGTCCCAGCTTTTCTGCGTATCACCGGGACTGGGTTGTTCTTCCCCTTCGCTCTCGTCCGCGACTGCCTCGAGTGGCAGCAGCTGACGCACGACGGGTTTCTGGCTCATGGTGTTGACGAATTCGTTGTACACCACGTAAAGCCGATCCAGACTGCCTTCATCGAAGGCATCGAGCATCACCTTGACGCTACCGACCAGATCCTGGGCTTCCGGTGCATCGCCGAGGCCCTTCTTGGCTGCCAGCAGATTGCCGCCGCGCTTGCGGAAGAAACCACCGGCCTTGCTGCCGATGGCCGCGAAATCGGCACCGACGCCTTTCTGGTCCCAGTCGCGCGCATGCTTGACCACCGCCTTGAACAGATTGACGTTCAAGCCGCCGGCGAGCCCGCGGTCGCTGGAAACGACAATATAACCGACGCGCTTGACGTCGCGTTCGATCATGTAGTCGTGACGGTATTCCGGATTGGCCTTGGCGACGTGCCCGACCACCCGGCGGATCAGTTTGGCATAGGGCTGGCTGGCCGCCATGCGCTCCTGAGCCCGACGCATTTTCGACGCAGCGACCATTTCCATGGCGCTGGTGATTTTCTGCGTGTTCTTGATGCTCCCAATCTGGGACTTGATCTCTTTTCCAGCTGCCATCTCGGATCACCCTGATTCATGCCATTCAGTCGGGCGTGGCGACCCGCTCGCATCGCATCGCGAGGGAGCGGGTCGCGCCACTTACCAGGTCTGAGTGGACTTGAACGACTCGAGACCCGACTTGAGACCTTTCTGGATCTCGTCGTCGTAGCCGCCGCTCTGGTTGATCTTGTCGAGCAGATCGGCGTGCTCGGACTTCATGTAGTCGTGCAGCGCACGTTCGAAGTCCAGCACCTTGTCGACCGCGACGTCGTCCAGAAAACCTTCGTTGGCGGCGTAAAGCGTGACGCCCATCTCGGCCACGGACAACGGCGAGTACTGCTTCTGCTTCATCAGTTCGGTGACACGCTGGCCATGCTCGAGCTGCTTGCGGGTCGCCTCGTCGAGATCGGAAGCGAACTGCGAGAACGCCGCCAGCTCGCGATACTGCGCGAGAGCCAGACGAACACCGCCGCCGAGCTTCTTGATGATCTTGGTCTGGGCCGAACCACCGACACGCGATACCGACAGACCGGCGTTGATCGCCGGGCGGATACCGGAGTTGAACAGGCCGGTCTCGAGGAAGATCTGACCGTCGGTGATCGAGATCACGTTGGTCGGAACGAACGCGGAGACGTCGCCACCCTGGGTCTCGATGATCGGCAGTGCGGTCAACGAACCGGTCTTGCCTTTCACTTCACCGTTGGTGAACTTCTCGACGTAGTCGACGTTGACGCGCGCGGCGCGTTCGAGCAGACGCGAGTGGAGATAGAAGACGTCACCCGGATAGGCTTCACGGCCCGGCGGGCGACGCAGCAGCAGCGAGATCTGGCGATAGGCGACGGCCTGCTTGGAAAGGTCGTCGTAGACGATCATCGCGTCTTCGCCGCGGTCGCGGAAGTACTCGCCCATGGTGCAGCCGGCATACGGTGCCAGATACTGCATCGAGGCCGGGTCGGCAGCACCGGCGGCCACCACGATGGTGTGGCCCATGGCGCCGTGCTCTTCGAGCTTGCGCACCACGTTGGCGATGGTCGACTGCTTCTGGCCAATGGCGACGTAGATACAGGTGACGCCCTTGCCCTTCTGGTTGATGATCGCGTCGAGCGCGACCGCCGATTTACCGATCTGACGGTCGCCGATGATCAGCTCGCGCTGACCGCGGCCGATCGGCACCATGGCGTCGATCGACTTGAGACCGGTCTGGATCGGCTCGTCGACGGACTGACGCGTGATGACGCCCGGCGCGACCTTCTCGATCGCGTCGGTCATCTTGGCGTCGATGTCGCCCTTGCCATCGATCGGGTTGCCCAGCGCATCGACCACGCGGCCGATCAGCTCCGGGCCTACCGGCACTTCGAGGATACGACCGGTACACTGCGCGGTCATGCCCTCTTCGAGCTCCAGGTAGTCGCCCAGGACCACGGCGCCGACACTGTCGCGCTCGAGGTTGAGCGCCATGCCGAAGACGCCACCGGGGAATTCGATCATTTCGCCCAGCATCGCATCGGCCAGGCCGTGGATGCGAACGATGCCGTCAGCGACGCTGACGACGGTGCCCTGATTGCGGGCTTCGGACGCGACATCCAGCTTTTCGATACGCTGTTTGATGATGTCGCTGATCTCGGAAGGATTCAGTTGCTGCATGCCATGTCCCTCGAACTCAGGCGGTGAGCGCTTCGCGCAGACGTTGCAATCGACCGCGTACCGAACCGTCGATGACGGTATCGCCGGTACGCAGGATCACGCCGCCTAGCAGCTCGCGGTCCACCTGAGTGGTAATGGAGATTTCACGATTCAGGCGCTTCTTCAGAGCCTCGGCGAGAACGGACTGCTGCGCGTCATCCAGCGCGAAGGCGGAGACGATGGTGACATCGACCCGCTTTTCCTGCTGGGCGCGCAGCGCCTCGAACTCGGCGTGGATGTCGGGCAACGCAGCCAGACGCCCCTTTTCACCGACGAGGCGCAGGAAGTTGCCTACCCCTTCGTCGAAAGGTTCGTCACCGCAGACTTCCAGCAGCAGACGCGTCTTGTCCTCGAAGGTCAGCCGCGGGTTGCCGAGAATGCGTTCACGGACATCGGAGTCACCGGCCGCCTGGGCGACCAGTGACAGACTCTGGGACCACGCTTGGAGCGCCTTGTTATCGCGCGCGAACTCGAACGCCGCCTTGGCGTAGGGTCGAGCGACGGTAGACGATTCAGCCATGGTGCGCCTCCTTAGAGCTCGGCAGCGAGCTTGTCGACGAGCTCACGATGCTTGGCTTCGTCGATGGAGGACTCCAGGATGCGCTCTGCACCGGCGACGGCCAGCAGCGATACCTGGGCACGCAGCTCTTCCTTCGCGCGATTGATCTCCTGATCGATTTCGCTGCGAGCGCCTGCAATGATGCGCTCGCCTTCGACCCGCGCATTGTCGCGGGCTTCTTCGACGATCTGATTGGCCCGCTTGTTGGCCTGTTCCAGGATCTGCTGCGCCTGTTCCTTGCTTTCCCGCAGAGTCTCTTCGGCCTTTTCCTGAGCCAGTTCGAGATCACGGGTCGCACGGCTGGCTGCATCCAGTCCATCGGCAATCTTCTTCTGTCGCTCCTGCAGGGCCTGCATGACCGGGGGCCATACATACTTCATGCAGAACCAGACGAAGACTGCAAAGGCAATGGCCTGACCAATCAGTGTAAGGTTCAGATTCACGCCAGCACCTCTCGCGTCACGGGTTTGGGGTTAGGGTCACCGGAGGCCTCGTGGGCCACGAACGGTGCCGTTAACCGACAAACGGATTGGCGAAGGTGAAGAACAGGGCGATACCGACACCGATCATGGTCACGGCGTCAAGCAGGCCCGCGACGATGAACATCTTGACCTGCAGCTGCGGGATCATTTCCGGCTGACGCGCGGCGCCTTCCAGGAATTTGCCACCGAGGATACCGAAGCCGATGGCGGTGCCGAGGGCACCCAGGCCGATCAACAGAGAAACGGCAATTGCGGTCATGCCCAGAACTTGTGCTTCCATGGTTCTCTCCAGTTTCAGTCGAGTCTTGCTCAGTCGAGTTTTACTAAGGGTCAGGGGTTAACGGGAACGCTACTCAATGCTGCTCTTCCGTCGCCATACTCAGGTAGACGATGGTGAGCATCATGAAGATGAAGGCCTGCAGCGTGATGATCAGGATGTGGAAGACCGCCCACGGGAAGTGCAGCGGGAGCTGCCACAGTCCGACCATGGCTATCAGGATGAAGATCAGTTCACCGGCGTAGAGGTTACCGAACAGTCGTAGCGCCAGTGAAACCGGTTTGGCCAACAAGGTAACGATTTCAAGCAAAAAGTTGACCGGAATCAACAAGATCTGGGCAAGTTTGTTGGGCGTGTTGAACGGGTGCAGTGTCAATTCCGCGATGAAACCGGACAGGCCCTTGGAACGAATGGAATAGAAAATGATCAGCGCGAAGACCGACAGCGACATGCCGAGCGTGGCATTGACGTCGGTGGTGGGCACAACCTTGAAATAGACGTGCGCCGGGTCGGCACCGAACCAGGCACCCACTTTCTGGGCCAGCATCGGCAGGAAGTCCACCGGCACCAGGTCCATGATGTTCATCAGGAAGATCCAGCAGAAGATGGTCAGCGACAGCGGCGCGATCAGCCGGCTCTTGCCGTGGAACGTCTCGCGTACGGAGCCATCGACGAATTCGACCATCATCTCGACGAAGTTCTGCAGCCCGGTCGGCACGCCGGTGGAAGCGCGCTTGGCAACCAGGCGGAACAGATACAGGAACAGTACCCCGAGCCCGATCGACCACAGCATGGTATCGACGTGAATGGCCCAGAATCCCATCGCCTTGGCATCGGCGGCGGAATGAGCCATGGACCAGCCGTTTTCCGGATGCAGACCAAACGTCATGTTCTGCAAATGGTGCTGGATGTACTCCGTACTCGTCATGTTGTTGCCAGCCATGGTTCAGCCTCGAGATTGAATGTGTGACGGTCGGCGCAGGAGCCAGGGCCCCAACCAGTGCGCCAGCAGCGTCACCACATAAGCGCCAAAGAAGAAAGCAGGGTTTGAGGGGGGCACTGTCACGAATACCAGCGTGAACAATACCGCCGTCAAACCGAACTTGCCGGCCTCGGCGTGGTAGAAACTCTTGACGATGTATCTTGCCTGCGCTGCGCCCTGATAGCGAAAGGCACGCCAGGCAAAAAAGGCGTTGGGGATGGCAGCAACGAAGCCGCCGGTCAAAGCGGAAAGCGCTGTTCCGCGATCCCAAATACCCCAGGCGACGAGACCCAGCCCCATCACCACACCGCACTGTAACAGGATCAATGCCGCGATTCGCGGTCTTGGAAGCTTGGCCGGTGCCGCTGGTTGCATGGCGTCGGTCTCGCCTTGAATCCTGGAATGGTCTTGTTTCTATGTTCGATGTCTGCGTCGGCATCAGCCTGGCAAATCTCGGCGGATTATAGAGAAGCGGCAATGCCGCTTCAACCGAACCTGCACCGATCTGAGGCGTCTTTCCGATTAAATGTTCACGAAAAGTGCGCAATTTCCGTTAACGCGCTAAACGTTTTTCAATCTCTGAAAGCGTTGACGATTCATCACTCTTCAGCGGATGTGGCCGAGTATGCCATCCAGTTCGTCGAGGCTGGTGTAACGAATGGTGACTCGCCCCTTCCCGGAACTGTTGTGATGAATCTTGACCGGCGCCCCCAGCAGGTCGGCCAGGCGATTCTCGAGCCGCCCGACATCCGCCGGTGGCCGCTTGTCCTCGGCCTTTTTCTGGCCGCTGGCGATCTGTTTCACCAAGGCTTCGGTCTGGCGCACGGTAAGCTCCCGCGCCACGACTTCGTGCGCGGCGTGCCGCTGCTTGGCGGCCGGCAGGCTGAGCAGGGCGCGGGCGTGTCCCATGTCCAGATCGCCACGTTCGAGCAGCGTCAACACCTGCGGTTCCAGCGCCAGCAGACGCAGCAGGTTGGCGACCTGGGCACGGGAGCGCCCTACCGCATCGGCGACCTGCTGCTGGGTCAGTTCGAACTCGTCGAGCAGACGCTTGAGCGCCATCGACTCCTCGACCGGGTTGAGGTTCTCGCGCTGAATGTTCTCGATCAGCGCCAGCGCCAGCGCGACCTCGTCGCTGACTTCGCGAATGACTGCCGGAATGGTATCGAGCTCGGCCAGTTGAGAAGCCCGCCAGCGACGTTCGCCGGCGATGATCTCGTAGCGCTCTGCGCCAATTTGTCGCACCACGATCGGCTGCATGACGCCTTGTGCACGGATCGAATCCGCCAGCTCTTCCAGGGCTTCGGGCTGGATGTCGCGTCGTGGCTGATACTTGCCTCGGGTCAACTGGCGCAGCGGCAACCGCTCGAGTCTTTCTTCGACAGACTGGGATTCCGGCGGCGCCTGTGCGGGTGACGGCGTACCCGAATCGGCCTGCGACAAACTGTCGCGGCGACGGGCACTGGACCCGATCAGCGCGTCGAGACCGCGACCCAGGGGGCGTTTGCGCGTCGTCATGGGGTGTTCCTCGCAGCAGTCATCGTCATTACAGCGCCAGCCGGCGAATCAGTTCCTTGGCCAGAACACGGTGCGCCTGGCTGCCACGCGAGAGCCGCGCGTATTTGGTGACCGGCACGCCGTGACTGGGCGCTTCCGCCACGCGAACGTTGCGCGGGATGGTGGTCTTGAGCAGGGAATCGCCGAAATACTGGCCGAGCTGCTTGCTGACGTCTCGCGTCAGGCTGTTGCGAGGATCGTACATGGTTCGCACGATGCCGAAGATCTCGAGCGTGGGGTTCACGCTCTCCTGGATCTGTTCGACGGTATCGAGCAGCGCCGAGAGTCCTTCGAGCGCGTAGAATTCGCACTGCACCGGAATCAGTACGCCATGGGCGGCGGTCAGGGCGTTGACCGTCAGCATGTTGAGCGACGGCGGGCAGTCGATCATCACCACGTCGTAATCTTCGGCGACGCTCCCGACGGCGGTTTGCAGCACCCGTTCGCGGCCATCGCGGTCGAGCAGATCGACCTCGGCAGCGGTCAGGTCGCCATTGCCCGGCAGTAGCGCATAACCGGCAACGGCGCAGTCGACGATCACCTCGGCGGCACTCTTGTCGCCGAGCAGCACATCGAGCACGCTGCCGTCGAGATCGTGCTTGTCGACCCCGCTGCCCATGGTGGCGTGGCCCTGGGGATCGAGATCGATCAGCAATACGCGACGATCGAGTGCCGCGAGGCAAGCCGCCAGATTGACCGCGGTCGTGGTCTTGCCGACACCGCCCTTCTGATTGGTCAATGCGATGATTCTGGTCACTGGCGACTCCCTTCGTCGAAACTGATCCTGTGGATCGCGAGCGATCCGCTAACGCTAAATCGGCATTGGCGTCGAGGCCGCTGTTCTCATCCCCCGCTCGGGACGCGTCTATCGTCGATGGCCTGCGCCGTCTACCCGGCCGAGACGAAGCAGCTGCCGTTCAGCGTCATCGACACCGGGTACCGACAGGGCGAGACGTTCGTGCACCACGACATGGGCCGGCACGGATTCGAGTTCACGGGGCTCGAGGCCCCCCTTCATCGCCAGCCACTCGCCGCCTTCGGCCAGCAAGGGTTCGGTAAGCCCGATGAAATCGCCCAGCGAGGCGAAAGCGCGCGAGATGATCTGGTCGAAAGTGGCGTCGAAGGCTTCGACCCGAACCTGCTCGCAGCGCACGTTATCGAGCCCGAGTTCCATCACCGCCTGCCGCTGGAAACGCACTTTCTTGCCGTTGCTGTCCAGCAGCGTGACCTGGAGTCCGGGATCCAGAATGGCCAGCACCAGCCCCGGAAACCCGGGCCCGGAGCCCACGTCCAGCAAGGTGGGGCCGTTCACGGTAAAGGCCACGCTGGCGCTGTCCAGCAGATGGCGGCTGACCATCGCCTCGGGCGAGCGTACTGCGGTGAGGTTATAGGCGCGATTCCACTTGTGCAACAGCGCGAGCAGCGTCAGCAGCCGCTCGCGCTGTCGGCGGTCGATCTCGACGTTCAGTGCCGCCAGCCCCTCGTCCAGTCGGCGTTCGCAAACCGGTGTCATGCGCTCAATGCCTGGCTGTCGTCGATCAAGCGACGCTTCTTGAGATGGATCAGCAGAATCGAGACGGCGGCCGGAGTCACGCCGGAAATGCGACCGGCCTGGCCCAGCGTCTGCGGCCGCGCCTGCTCGAGTTTCTGGCGAATCTCGTTGGAGAGACCCTCGACCCTGGCGTAGTCCAGCGATTCCGGCAGCGGTGTCGCCTCGTGACGTCGCAGACGATCGATCTCGTCCTGCTGGCGCGCGATATAACCCTCGTACTTGGCCTCGATCTGCACCTGTTCGGCGACGGGCTCTTCGCTGACGGCCTCGCCCTTGAGCGAGGCCACGTCGGCGTAGGTGAGCTCGGGCCGCTTGAGCAGATCCATCAGGCTGTACTCGCGCGCCAACGGCTGTCCGAGTTTCTCTGCCACGCGCTCGGCCGCCGGCGTTTTCGGCTGGACCCAGGTCGAACGCAGCCGGGCGCTCTCCTGCTCGATCTGGTCACGCTTGGTGGCAAACGCCGACCAGCGGTGATCGTCGACCAGGCCCAGCTCGCGACCGGTGGGGGTCAGGCGCAGGTCGGCGTTGTCTTCGCGCAGCAGCAGCCGGTATTCGGCCCGCGACGTGAACATCCGATAGGGCTCCTGCGTGCCCATGGTGATCAGGTCGTCAACCAGCACGCCGAGATAGGCCTCGTCGCGCCGCGGCCACCAGGCGGGTTCCCCCTGGGCACGGCGAGCGGCGTTGATGCCCGCCAGCAGCCCCTGGGCGCCGGCTTCCTCGTAACCCGTCGTGCCGTTGATCTGACCGGCGAAGAACAGGTTGTGGATAAATTTGGTTTCCAGCGAGTGCTTCAGATCACGTGGATCGAAGAAATCGTATTCGATGGCGTAGCCGGGCCGCGTGATATGCGCGTTTTCCAGTCCGGTAATCGAGCGCACGACCTGTAGCTGAACGTCGAACGGCAGGGAAGTGGATATCCCGTTCGGATAGAGCTCGTGGGTATCCAGGCCTTCGGGCTCGATGAACACCTGATGGCTGGTCTTGTCGGCGAAGCGGTGGACCTTGTCCTCGATCGATGGGCAGTAGCGCGGCCCCACGCCTTCGATCACGCCGGAGTACATCGGCGAACGGTCGAGATTGGCGAAGATGATCTCGTGGGTTCGCTCGTTGGTATGCGAGATATGGCAATCGACCTGGCGCGGATGCTGTTCACGGTTGCCCAGGTACGACATCACCGGCAACGGCGTGTCACCGGGCTGTGGCTCGAGCCTGGAGAAATCGACGCTCTTGGCGTCGATCCGCGGCGGCGTCCCCGTCTTCAGCCGATCGACCCGGAACGGCAGCGCACGCAGACGTTCGGCCAATGCGTTGGCCGGCGGATCGCCGGCGCGACCGCCCGCATGATGATCCAGCCCGATGTGGATCACGCCGCCCAGGAAGGTACCGGTACACAGCACCACGGTATCCGCCATGAAGCGGATGCCGGTCTGGGTCTGGACGCCGACGACGGTGTCGTTTTCCACAATCAGATCGTCGACACCCTGCTGGAACAGCGTGAGATTTCGCTGGTTTTCCAGGATGCCGCGAATGGCGGCCTTGTAGCGCACGCGATCGGCCTGGGCGCGGGTGGCGCGAACCGCCGGCCCCTTGCGGGAATTGAGCACACGAAACTGGATGCCGGCCAGGTCGGTTGCCTGTGCCATGGCACCACCCAGGGCATCGATCTCCTTGACCAGATGGCTCTTGCCGATCCCGCCGATGGCGGGATTGCAGGACATCTGGCCCAGCGTCTCGATGTTGTGCGTCAGCAGCAGAGTGCGCGCGCCGGCACGTGCCGCTGCCAGAGCGGCTTCGGTACCGGCATGGCCACCGCCGATCACGATGACCTGAAAACGGTCGGGATACTCCACGGTTTACCTCACGAGGTGCTGGAAACGAGTAGCTCGAACAGGCACCCGACAGTGAATGAATCTCGAAAAGCCGCCCAGTATAAACCTCCTGTGGGTAACCGTCAGGGGTTTTCCACACCCGATTGGTTTCAGCCCACCAGCCAGCAGAGTCATTACTAAATAAAGAGAAATATATAAAGAAGTTCTGTTGTGGTAGTAACTGATGGTGTGGACATTTTCGGTGGATAAGTCGAATTACCCTATGTCTTCTAACGACTTGCATTGTTATCCGATTGTTTGAAAAGCCTTGGGGAGGCTGCTGACAACGGCGTTGGTTCCTGTGGACAGAAGATCGCTTTGTGCACACCGCCGTTCGAGCACCGGTTGTCCACCGCCGCATACGCCAACTGTTACCGCGGTGGTCAACAAACCGCGAATTCTCCGCCAGCGCCGGACGAATCAGGGTTACAGCCGGATAGGCAAAAAAACTATCCACAGGCGGAATAAATCGGTTGGGATAACCGTGAACGACGAAATCAGCTCTGCTCGACCTGATTTTCCGATCTCAAGTTGAACGGATGGCTCGGTCGTTTTCGCTTGGGCGAAGACAGGAAGCACCAGGGTTCGACGAAGCAGACAGGCAATGACGGGAATGGAGAAGCGTGGTTCGGCGGCAGAGCCGAGGGTACTGGAGGGGAAACGGGATGGTTGTCGGGAAAGGTCGTCGAGAAAGGCAGGCACCGGGTATGCCACCGGTGCCCGCGGTTTTCGAACGTTTCAGCCCGCGTTCGAATCAGTGCTTGAGCACTCGTGAAAGAAACGCTTGCGTACGTTCGTGACGGGGATGATCGAATAGCTGCTCCGGCGGGCCCTGCTCGACGATCTGGCCATCGTGGACGAAGACCACGCGATCGGCGACCTCGCGGGCGAAGCCCATCTCGTGGGTGACGATCATCATGGTCATGCCGTCGTTGGCCAGTTCGCGCATGGCGTCGAGCACCTCACCGATCATCTCCGGATCCAGGGCAGAGGTAGGCTCGTCGAACAGCATCAGCCGCGGCTCCATGGCCAGCGCTCGGGCGAGCGCCACACGTTGCTGCTGGCCGCCGGAGAGCTGGGTCGGATACTTGTCGGCCTGATCGGCAATGCCGACCCGTTCGAGCAGCTTGTCGGCGATGGCGTTGGCCTGTTCGCGCGTCACGCCGCGGACCTTGCGCGGCGCCAGCGTGACGTTGTCGCGGATCGACAGATGCGGGAACAGGTTGAACTGCTGGAACACCATGCCGACTTCGGTGCGCACCGCCTGCAGCGACTTGCCGCTGGCGCCGTTGGGCATCAGGGTCTTGCCATCGACTTCGATACGTCCGGACTGGAAGGGTTCGAGCCCGTTGACGCAGCGGATCAGGGTCGATTTTCCCGAGCCGCTGGCGCCGATGATCACCACGACTTCGCCGTGGGCCACGCTGAGATCGATCTCCTGCATCACGTGCAGTCTACCGAAGTGCTTGTCGACCTTGTCGAGCCGTGCGATCGGCGACGCCTCCGCCGCCTGGTCGGTGTCTTGACTGGTTACGCTATCGTTCATCCCACCAACCCCTTGCGTTCGAGCAGACTCAGAGCCAACGACAGACTCAGGGTGATCGCCAGGTAGAGCAGGGCGATCATGAAATAGACCTCCAGCGCGGTGAAGGTATTGGCGATATAGACCTGACCCTGGCGCACCAGCTCGCCGACACCGATGACCGAGAACAGCGAAGTGTCCTTGATGCTGACGATGCCCTGATTGCCCAGCGCCGGGATCATGCGGCGCAGTGCCTGAGGCCAGATCACGTAGCGAAAGGTCTGGGGCGGCGACAGCCCCAGCGACAGTCCGGCTTCACGCTGCCCCCGTTCGATCGATTGAACGCCGCCGCGCACGATTTCCGAGATGTAGGCACCGGCGTTGAGCGCGATGGCGGCGATACCCGCCGTCAGCGCATTGATGGGACCGCCGAGCAGCGTGGGCAGGCCGTAGAAGATGAACAGCACCTGGACCAGTACTGGCGTGCCGCGGAACACCTCGACATAGACCACGGCGGGCCAGCGGAGCCAGCGCGTGGGGCCGATTCGCATCAACCCGAAGAGGATCCCGATAAGAAAGCCGATAGCCAGACCGGCGAAGGAAATGAGCAGGGTGTAGGGTAGACCCTTGAGTAGAAACGGCAGAGAAGCGATTGCCGCCTGCCAGTCGAACTGGAAGTTGAACTCCACGGGGTATCTCCGTTTGGCAACGAGATGAAAGACCTCACCGCCATGCGATGAGGCCTTTCAGAACTGCTTTTGCAGTCACGGTAACCACAAAAAACGGGGCCAACGCTTGTGGCGCCGGCCCCGGGTCAGGTTCGATCGATCATTTGGCGTCCGGTGCTGCGCCGAACCACTTTTCGTGAATCTTGTCGTAGGTACCGTCTTCGTGCATGGCCTTCAGTGCTTCATTGGCAGGTTCGACCCACTGGCTTCCCTTGACGAAGGCGATGCCGTACTGCTGACCTTCATAGAGCGGGCCGGCGGTCTTGACCTTGCCTTGGCCCTTGGTCTTGGCGAAATAGCCGACGTTGGGCGCATCGTAGAAGACGGCATCGGCGCTGCCGCCCATCAGGGCCATGTACATGTCTGAGCTGCCCGGATAGGGCGTGATCTCGGCATCGTCGCCAAGGTTTTTCTGCAGATAGTCGTAGCTGGTGGAGCCGATCTTGGTGGCAATGCGCTTGCCTTCCAGGTCGTCCAGCGAGTCGATGTCGCTACCGTCGGATACCAGGATTCGCAGCCCGGAATCGTAGTACGGGTCGCTGAAATCGACGATCTGCTGGCGCTCGTCGGTGATGGTGATGCCAGCGATCGCCAGATCGACGTTGCCGGTCTGCACGGCGGGGATGATGCCGTTGAAGTCCATGGTATTGAGATCGACCTTGAAACCGGCGCGGTCGGCGATCTCGTGCAGGATATCCATATCGAAGCCAACCATCTTGCCGCTGTCCTGATCCATCATTTCGAACGGCACGAAGCTGGGGTCGGTGACGGCCTTGAGCGTGGTGTCCTGTGCCGAGGCTAGACTGGAGGCACCCAGGGCGAGGGCGAGGGTGGGAATGGCGAGCCATTGGCTCGGGGTCATATTGTTTTTCATAGATTCCTCTAGTCATTGTTCGATTTGGACAATCGACCACTACCTTGAGGAAAGTTGTTACTAAACGTCAAGTCGACCTAGGTGTCGTTCGACAATGCCGCGTTCGCCGAATGCGTGAGAATCGTGGCACGAGGCTCGTAGACTCGGACCTGCGTCCGAGTCGTTTTCTCGGTTTCGCCTTGGTCATGCTCCGGTTCGAGCGGCGCTCGAATTTCTCGGCTTGAAACCCTGCCTGGTCTTTCAGACCGAGAACGAGGCGCCGCACCCGCAGGTAGACTGGGCATTGGGATTCTTGATGATAAAGCGAGCGCCGGCCAGACCTTCCTCGAAATCCACCGTCGAGCCGACCAGGTATTGGTAGGAGAGAGCGTCCACCACCAGGCCGACGCCATCGTTGTCGATCACGGTATCGTCCTCGGCGGTCTGGTCTCCGAGATCGAAGCCGTATTGAAACCCCGAGCAGCCACCGCCGGTCACATAGACCCGCAGTTTCAGGGCCGGGTTGTTCTCTTCGGCGATCAGTGCCTTGACCCGCTTGGCAGCGGCATCGGTGAAGAACATCGGGGTTGGAGCGAAAGACTCCACTGTGCTCATCGTCACGCTCCCGTGCGTGCCGGTCATGACGAGACCGGCTTATCGAAAATGAGAGGGCGGAATCCGCCCGATCTGGTGCCCATTATCGTTAATACCGAGTAAAAGGGTCAACTAATGGGCGCCATCGCGTTCGAGCGCCGCCGGCGTCCTCCACTGTCCGAGGTGGAATCGGTGTATGATGTCATTACCGTTAACCGCTCGCACGGCGTGGCTGTCGGCCTCGACAGGTATCGCGCACGAAAGACGAGCGATCCGGATCGGGCAAGGAGAGGGGTTTGTCACGCGTGCCGCGGTTCGTCCCACGCCTCAATCTCGAACGTTTTCGACGCCAACTGGCGAGCGTCGATGCCATGCCGCAACTCTGCCTGCTGGGCATTCTCGCCGGTATCCTGACCGGCACCGTCATGGTCGTGTTCCGTCTGCTGCTGGAATTCGGCGCGCTGTTCTTCATTCCCGGCGACAATCCGGAAGCCTTCGAAACCTTGCCGCCGGCATTTCGTGCGGGCCTGCCGCTGATTGCCGTCGCTCTGATCGGAATATGGCTGTGGCCGCAGCCCAATCGCGCGCTGAAGATGGGGATCGGACACGTCATCGAGCGTCTCGCCTACCATCAGGGCAAGATGCCGCTGCGCAACTGGATCAATCAGTGGTGGGTCGGCGTCATCTCGGTCATCGGCGGGCTGTCGGCCGGCCGCGAAGGCCCGGCGATCCATCTCGGTTCCGCGGCCTCGAGCTGGATCGGCTCGCGTCTGCGTCTGCCCCACAACAGTCTTCGCGTACTGGTGGCGTGTGGTACGGCGGCGGGGATTTCCGCCTCGTTCAACACGCCGATCGCTGGTGTCATCTTCGCCATGGAAGTGGTGATGATGGAGTACACCATTGCCGGTTTCATGCCGGTGATCCTCGCTGCCACCATGGGCGCGCTGGTCTCCTGGACGGTCTATGGGGCCGAACCGGCGTTCAGTGTGCCGCCATTGCAGCTCAATTCGCTGCTGGATCTGCCCTGGATCGTGTTGACGGCGCTGGTCGTGGGCGTGCTGGCTGGCGGCTTCGTGCGTCTGGCGCAGGGGCATGCGTCGATTGCCCGAATCCCGTTTGCCCTGCGTCTGGCCATCGTCGGTTCGCTGACCGGGGCCGTGGCGTGGTGGTATCCACAGGTGCAGGGGATCGGCTACGACAGCCTGGAACAGATGCTCAACGGGCCAATGGCCCTGGATGTGCTGCTGGTATTGGCAGTGGTCAAGCTGGCACTGACCGGAATCTGCGTAGCCGGTGGCGTCCCGGTGAGCGTGATCGGCCCGATGCTGGTTTCGGGGGCCGCCGTGGGCGCAGTAATGGGAATGGTTGGTGGTGCACTGCTGCCGAGCGTGGTCACGACGCCGGATCTCTATGCCGTGCTCGGCATGGCGGCGATGATGGGAGCTGCCCTGCAGGCACCGCTGGCCGCCCTGCTGGCGCTGCTGGAGCTGACCCGCAACTCGGCGATCATGCTGCCCGGCATGCTGGCGGTGGTAGTGGCGGTACTCACCGCTCGCCAGCTCTGCCGCTGCCAGGGATTCTTTTTATCCAGCCTCAACCAGCAAGGGCTTCATCCGTTGCAGCAGCCGTTGATGCAGGCGCTGTCACGGGTCGCCGTGCCGGCCGTGATGGAGCGTAATCTGGTGCGCACGCCCCGGGTCATCGACCACGACCGAGCCAAGGCGCTGCTCGATTCCAAGCCGACCTGGCTGGTGATCATGCAGGAAGACAGGGACAAGCCGCCGCTGGCGATGAAGGCCGCGCATCTGGCGCGGGTGCTGCACGACGAGGCGTGGCTCGCGGAGCATGAGCAGATCGATCTCGAGGAAGTGCCCGGCCAACGGCTCGAGCTGGCGCCGGTGCATCTGGAAGCGACGCTGTCCGAAGCCTACGACACGCTCAACGAATCCGGTCTCGACGCGCTCTCTGTGGAGCACACCACGGCGCCGATGATTCGCAAGATTTCCGGTATCATTACTCGCGAGGCGATCGAGAACTATTATCGACGTAAGCGCTGACGAACGTCCCGAGGAGGGCATCATGATTCGCTACGACGACAAACCCGTGGTGATGATCCTGGCGGGCCACGACCCCAGCGGCGGCGCAGGACTGGTTGCGGATGCCGAGGCGGTGAGAGGTTGCGGCGGCTGGCCGGTGACCGTGCCCACGGCGATGACCGTCCAGTCGACCCGCGACGTGATCAGCGTCGAGCCCTGCAGCGGCGATTTCGTCCGCCGTGCAGCGCGCGCTCTGTTCGACGATTTCCGCATCGCGGCCATCAAGGTGGGGCTGATTCCCAATCTCGAGGTGCTGGAGGCGGTGATCGATATCGCCCGGATGCGCCCCGGCACGCCGCTGATCGTCGATCCCGTCATTCGCAGCGGCGGCGGTTCCGAGTTATCCACACCCGCTTTGCTCGAGCCGATGCGTCACCGGCTGCTACCCCTTGTGGATATCTTGACGCCCAACCGGCGCGAGCTGACGCTGCTCTCCGCCAGCGCCGATGCCGACGAAGTGGCGCGGGTGGTGGAGGTGATGTCGCTGGGCTGCGCCGCAGTCCTGGTCACCGGCACCGATCCGCTGGACGGGGAAGCTACGGCGGGCAACGTGGTGCATACCCTGCACACCCCGGAGCTCAATCGTCAGTGGCAGTGGCCCCGTCTGCCGGCCGACTATCACGGGTCGGGATGCACGCTGGCCTCGGCACTGGCGACCCGACTGGCCGCCGGCGAGGGTCTGGCCGCGGCCTGTGCCCAGGCTCAGCGGTTCACCTGGGATACCCTGGACAACGGTCTGGCGCTGGGCCAGGGCCAGTATCTGCCGGACCGGGTCTGGCGCGCACCCGACTTCGATGCCACGCTGGAATGATGATGCCGACACGCTCGAATCCATCGGCCCTGAACGGGCTCTACGCGATCACCGACAGCCATCTGCTGCCGGATGATCGAACCCTGCTAGCTGGCTGCGAAGCGGCGCTGGAAGCCGGTATCGTGCTGCTGCAGTATCGCGACAAGTCTGCCGACACGAATCGGCGCCAGCGGCAGGGCGACGCGCTGGCGGCACTCTGCGAACGCCATGCGGTGCCGCTGATCGTCAACGACGATCTCGAGTTGGCATTGCGACTGCAGCAGCGCTGGGGAGACGTCATCGGCCTGCACGTCGGTCAGGAGGATGTCTCGCTGGCGGCTGCCAGACAGCGGCTGGGCGGCCGCGCCATCATCGGTGCGACCTGCCACGATTCGCCGACGCTGGCGAGCAAGGCGGCCGATGCCGGCGCCAGCTACCTGGCATTCGGACGCTTCTTCGCCTCCCGGACCAAGCCGGAAGCGGTGCCAGCGCCGCTGTCGATACTCGACGAAGTCGCGCCACTGGGGTTGCCGCGAGTGGCGATCGGCGGTATCGATGCGGGTACCGCAAGTCGGGCTCGTGCGGCGGGCGCCGAGATGCTGGCGGTGGTCCATGCTATTTTCGGTGCGCCGGATATCGCCCGCGCGGTGCGTGAACTCAATGCCACTATCGCCGACGCGTCCTTACCGAATTCCGTCATCGATGGAAAGCCTGACATCGATCGATGTCGGTAGAACTTTGCTAGAGAGAACACCATGACGACATCCGCCGAACTGTTCGAACGCGCCTGCCGGCATATCCCCGGCGGCGTCAATTCCCCTGTACGTGCCTTCAAGGGCATGTCGCAGCCGCCGGTCTTCGTCGAGCGCGCCCAGGGCGCCTATCTGTTCGACGTCGAGGGCAAGCGTTACATCGATTACGTGGGCTCCTGGGGGCCGATGATCACGGGCCATGCCGATCCGGAGGTGCTGAATGCGGTTCGCGAACGCCTGGACAACGGCCTTTCCTTCGGGACGCCGACGGCGATCGAGACCACCATGGCCGATCTGATCTGCGAGATCATTCCCTCCATCGACATGGTGCGAATGGTCAACTCCGGCACCGAAGCGACGATGTCGGCAATCCGCCTGGCACGGGGCTACACCGGGCGCGACAAGATCGTCAAGTTCGAGGGCAACTATCACGGCCATTCGGATTCGCTGCTGGTGAAGGCGGGTTCCGGTGCACTGACCCACGGCGAGCCCAGCTCCCCTGGGGTGCCGGCCTCGTTGGCCGAGCATACGATCACGCTGGCCTACAACGACATCGAAGCCGTGCACGAGTGCTTCGAAGCCATGGGCGAGCAGATCGCCGGGATCATCGTCGAGCCGGTGGCCGGCAACATGAACTGCATCCCGCCCCAGCCCGGCTTCCTGGAGGCCCTGCGCGAGGTATGCGACAACCACGGCAGCGTGCTGATCTTCGACGAGGTCATGACCGGCTTCCGCGTGGCGCTGGGCGGCGCTCAGGCCCATTACGGCATCACGCCGGATCTGACCTGTCTGGGCAAGATCGTCGGCGGCGGCATGCCGGTGGGTGCCTTCGGCGGCAAGCGCGACATCATGGAGCAGATTTCCCCGCTGGGGCCGGTGTATCAGGCCGGCACGCTGTCGGGCAACCCGCTGGCGATGGCGGCCGGTATCACCCTGCTCGGCAAGGTACGTCAGCCCGGCTTCCACGAGGCGCTTTCCACCCGCGTGGAAACCTTGTGCGAAGGTCTCGAGGCGCGTGCCCGCGATGCCGGTATCGATCTGGTCACGCAGCGCGCCGGGGGCATGTTCGGGCTATTCTTCACGGCGCAGCAGCGGGTCGACAACTTCGGCCAGACCATGGCTTGCGACGCCCAGGCATTTCGCGATTTCTTTTCGCACATGCTGGAATCCGGCGTCTATCTGGCTCCTTCCGCGTTCGAAGCCGGATTCATGTCGAGCGCGCATACCCACGACGATATTCAGACGACCTTATTGGCCAGCGAGCGGGCGTTCGCCGCCATGCGTCAGCCATGAGACACGAACGCGACTGACAAGGGAGACGACGCATGAGCCGAACGCTGATACAGGCGCTCAAGGAGAGTGATTGTTTCGATCATCCGATCGGCGCCGTCGAAGTGTTCGAAACCCCCATCTCCTGGGTGGTATCGACGGGCGACTACGCCTACAAGATCAAGAAATCGCTGGACTACGGCAGTTTTCTCGATTTCTCGACCTTGGAGAAGCGACGTCGCCTCTGTGAGCAGGAAGTCGCGCTGAACCGTCGCGTGGCGCCTGCGCTCTATATCGGCTGTGTCGCGATCTCGGGGTCCGAGACGTCGCCGCGGGTCAACGACGACAGCGCGCCGATCGAGTACGCGGTCAAGATGCGCCAGTTCAGCAGTCGCCATCTGCTGAGTTCGCTGCAGGCCAGCGGTGAACTCTCGGCGGAGCTGATCGACGATCTGATCGACCAGCTCGTGGCGCTGCATGAGTCGGCGCCCAGCGTGTCCGGCGATAACCCGCTGGGCTCGCCTTCGAGCATTCGCGACATGCTGGTCAACGAGTTCGAGACGATCGAGCCGCTCCTGGAATCGCCGCAGGACCGGGAGCAACTGGCCAGGGTCAGGACACTAACGCTGGAGAGTTTTTCGCGGCTCGAACCCATACTCGAGTCACGCTGGAAAGGCGGCTTCATTCGCGAGAGCCACGGTGACATTCACCTGGGCAACGCGGTGCGCTTCGAGGGCAAGGCGATCCTGTTCAATGGCATCGAGTTCAACGATCGCCTGCGCTGGTGCGACGTCGCCTGCGAACTCGCCTTTCTGATCATGGATCTGGAAGCCCGCGGCGAGCACGAGTTCGCGCACTATGCGCTCAATCGGTATCTCGAGCTGTCCGGGGATTATCAGGCGGTCCGCCTGCTCAACTTCTACAAGCGCTACCGGGCGCTGTTGCGGGCACGGATCGAACTGGTCAGGGATCACGACGCCGGCATGATCGATGACCTGCCCGGGGGCGAGCCCATCGAGGTCTTCCGTCGTTATCTGTCCATGGCTCAGGAATACAGCGAGTTCCGCTTCCCTTACCTGATCCTGGCGGTCGGTGTCTCCGGCAGCGGCAAGAGCCGGTTCACCGAGGAGATCGTGAGGCGTCTGGGCGGGGTACGGATCCGGTCCGATGTCGAGCGCAAGCGTCTATTCGACTTCACGGCGGCGCCCGACGACGCTGATGCAGTCTACAGCGAGCAGGCCACCGACCAGACCTATCGGCGTCTCGCCGAATTGACGGGCACGGTACTCGAAGCCGGTTTGCCGGCGTGTATCGATGCCACCTGCCTGTTGCAGGAACAGCGCAAGCGGCTTCGGTTCGAGGCCGAAAAGCGCGGGCTTCCCGTCTTGATCGTCAGTTTCGAAGCGGACCGGGCGACACTGCGGGCCCGCATCGTCAAGCGTGCCAGACGTAGCGGAGAACCTTCGGAAAGCAGCCTTGCGATTCTTGAACAGCAACTGGAACGCTTCGAGCCGTTTGCCAGCGACGAGACGACCCATCTCGTGCATCTCGACACGACGGCACCGGACGCCAATCTGACACTGGCTTCGCTGATCCAGGAACGCATGCGGCTGAACTGAAAAATCCACAGGGAGACCTTACCGGTCTCCCTGTGGATTGAAATCGGGGTATTGCTACTTGCTTTCAGCGGCGTCCGTTGGCGTAGCGTGAAGCCATGACCGGAATCGTACCCAGATTCTGTCGCGCCCAGTTGGTGGCCTGGATGCGGTTGTGAACATTGATCTTGCGGAACAAGTTGTAGAGATGCGACTTGACCGTGTGCTCGCTCACGAACAGCTTTTCTGCGATTTCCGTATTGCTGGCACCCGACACTAGCAGGGTAACGATCTCCAGCTCACGTCGCGTCAGGCCACATACCGGTCGATAGGTATTGACCTGCTGGCGACGGTAAAAGTCTATCAACATCGCGGAGAGCGGCCGAGAAATCCATAGCTCGCCTTCCAATAGTTTGACAATACCTTTACAAATAAGCTCGAGATTGTCCTGCCGGTAGAACACGCCACGCAGGTGGATACCGATCAACAGTTCCATGACCTGCTTGTTATCGCGAACATTGAAGGCTGACAGAATGATCGCGTTATTTTCTTCGGCTCTGGTATTCCAGGCCAGTAAGTCCTTTTCCTGAACGTGATCTCCATCCAGCAGGACGAGGACGTGGCGCCCTTCGGCCACCGGAAAGCGCTCCTGGGGGCTGAGTGCAGAGACGCGGCACCCGGTTTTCTGGTAGATATAGTCCAGAAATAGTACAGACTGAGAGTTACAATCCGTAACAAGTACGATATCGGTGTTTTCGGTGTTCATGGTCTGATCCCTTCGAAGGATTTTAATTAGTCTTGTACACTTTTCGTTGTGGTTCCTGGCTAGGTAATCGACTGCTTTCCGCGATTGTTGGAGCCCAATAGTGTTAATAAAACCCATGCGTTGTAAATGTAGGGCATCTAAGTTTTCAAAGCGTGACACACCAAGAACAATTAAGGGGTTTGTAAGTGCTTGACAATTACTCTGAAAATCATGGGTTTATAGGCAACTTTACAAGCCTGATTTAAAAAACATCGTTTCCATTCCCAGAAAAAGCACGCTTTTCTTTCTACAGAACGGGAATGACCAGCAGGCAATTTTTCGAGTTTTCTCATCACTGGCGGTAGTGGGAACTTCATGGTCAATGTCGCGGGGTTGCTATGCTCTGATCGTCGTGCCCCGTAAAATGACCGTTTTGGCAGGAGACTCTGACAGGAGCCCATGAGCGTGCAGATTGATAACCTGGTCGTAGCCAGTGGCAACCGTGGAAAACTGGCTGAATTCCAGCAGCTACTAGGCCCGCTCGGTCTGCGTGTCCAACCGCAGTCGGATTTCGGCGTGACCGATGTGGAAGAGACCGGACTGACATTCGTCGAGAATGCCATCCTCAAGGCGCGAGCCGCCGCCCGTGCCAGCGGGTTGCCGGCGTTGGCCGACGATTCCGGGCTGGCAGTCGACGCACTGGCAGGGGCACCGGGCATCTACTCGGCCCGCTATGCCGGGGAAGCGAACAACGGCGAATCCAAGGATGCGGCCAACAATGCCAAGCTGCTAGCGGCACTCAAGGATGTCCCCGAAGGGGAACGCACGGCGCGTTACTGGTGTGTGCTGGTCTATCTGCGGCATGCCGACGATCCCGTGCCGCTGATCGTCCAGTGCGACTGGAAAGGCGACATCCTGGCGTATCCGCGGGGTAATGGCGGCTTCGGCTACGATCCGCTTTTCTGGATACCCGAATGTGGCATGAGCGTCGCCGAACTCAGCGCCGAGGAGAAGAACCGCTTGAGTCACCGGGGACGTGCGCTGCAGTCGCTGATCACGCAGCTCAAGGAATCGGGACAGGTTTCGGAATGATGGCTTTGCCGCCGCTGGCGCTCTACATCCACGTGCCCTGGTGCGTGCGCAAGTGTCCGTACTGCGATTTCAATTCGCATGGCGTGGGTCACGGCGCGGCGCTGCCGGAGTCCCGTTACGTCGAAGCGCTGCTGGCGGATCTCGATCACGACCTGCCGGCGGTTCAAGGCCGCGAGATCGTCAGTATCTTCATTGGCGGCGGGACGCCAAGCCTGCTCTCTCCGGCGGCCTACCAGCGCCTTTTCGATGGCCTGCGCGCGCGGCTGGCCTTCGCTTCGGATATCGAAATCACCCTGGAAGCCAACCCCGGCACGGTGGAGCAGGGCCGCTTCGAGGGCTACCGCCGGGCGGGAATCAATCGGTTATCCATCGGCGTGCAGAGTTTCGCCGCCGCACAGCTCGAAGCATTGGGTCGCATTCACAATGGTGACGAGGCGGTGCGGGCAATGCGCAGCGCTCGGAATGCCGGGTTCGACAACGTCAATCTGGACCTGATGCACGGCCTGCCGGGGCAGACGCTGGAGACGGCGCTGCAGGATATCGAGACGGCGCTGGCGCTCGAGCCCACCCACCTGTCGTGGTATCAGCTGACGCTGGAGCCCAATACCGAATTCTTCTCCCATCCGCCGGCGCTGCCCGATGAAGAGCGGCTGTGGGATATCCAGGACGCCGGTCACGAACGGATCGAGGCAGCCGGTTTCTCCCGCTACGAGATTTCCGCCTACGCCCGGCCCGGGCGGCAGGCGCGCCACAATCTCAATTACTGGCGTTTCGGTGACTATCTCGGTATCGGCGCCGGTGCGCACGGCAAACTTTCCCGGGTCGACTCGGCAGGGAAGTGGTGTATCGAACGTCGCTGGAAAACGCGCCAGCCCGACGCCTACCTGCGCCGTCTCGACGACCCGCGCGGCTTCGTGGCCGGTGGTCAGGAAGTGGACGACCAGGCACTGCCGCTCGAGTTTCTGATGAACGCCTTGCGCCTGACCGAAGGCGTGAGCGCCGAGGATTGGGTAAACCATACCGGTCGGGCATTGTCTGAACTGACGCCTCGCCTGGAGCCGGCGCGACAGAAAGGACTGTTGATGGAGACGCCGTCGCGTCTGCAAGCGACCCCGCAAGGCCTGTTATTCTTGAACGACCTGCTCGCGCTGTTCGATGAAGCGCATTCGACCAACGGCGTCGATCCTCGAACGAGGGCCGAGCAGTGATGGATTCGTCGTCACGTTTTCTGGCGACAGGTAAGACGTGATGATTTGCCAGCAAGGAGTTCCTCAAGCATGAAGATGATGAAAAAAACGTTCTGGTTGTCCATTCCGCTCGCCGTGGCGGTTGGTGTGACCGGCTGTGCTTCCACCGGTACCGATGGCCAGCAGCAGAGCAGCGGCAACACCAAGACCTGGAGCGGTGCCGGCATTGGGGCGGTCGCCGGGGCGGTCGCGGGCGCATTGACCGGCGACGGCGGCAGCAGCACCCGGGATCGCGCCTTGATCGGTGCGGCGGCCGGTGCGGCGATCGGCGGCGGAGTCGGCGCCTACATGGATTCCCAGGAGAAAGAGCTGCGCAATCGCCTCGACGGTACGGACATCGGCGTCGAGCGTAACGGCAACGATCTGATCCTCAACATGCCGAGCAGCGTGACTTTCGACGTCGACGCCAGCGATCTGAAGACGGCAGCACGCCAGGCGCTCAACGACGTCAATGCGGTGCTGCGCTCCTATCCGGAAACGCGCATCAACGTGGCAGGCTATACCGACAGCACCGGCTCCGACAGCTACAACCAGACGCTGTCCGAACGGCGTGCGCAGTCGGTGGCGACCTATCTCGAACAGGGTGGCGTCGATGGCGGGCGCATCAACGCTGTCGGCTACGGCGAGTCGAACCCGGTCGCCAGCAACGACACCGAGGCGGGCCGTGCCCAGAATCGTCGCGTCGAGATCACGCTGACGCCGACACAGCAGTCCTGAGACCCAAGGCCGTCCCGAGACGGCCGATGATCGGTCTCGAATCCGGGCGTGGCCAACAGCCACGCCCTTTTTGATGGATGGATCCCCATGCTTGCCTACCAGCACGCCTATCATGCCGGCAATTTCGCCGACGTCCATAAGCACCTTGGCTTGCGGCAACTCGTCCAGGCCATGATGAAAAAGTCTTCCGCCATCAGCTTCGTCGATACCCATGCCGGCCGGGGGCTCTATCCGCTGGCCGCGCCGGAGACGCAGAAACTGGGCGAATATCGCCAGGGCGTCGAACGGCTATGGCAGCGTCGTCGCGGTATTCCTGCCGGTTCGCCGGTGGGTGAATGGCTGGCGGCGCTGGCGACGTTGCAGCCAGGTGCCGAGCTGAGCCGATACCCCGGCTCGCCCTGGTGGCTGGGTTCGGCGCTACGTCCGCAGGATCGGCTGACGCTGTTCGAACTGCATCCGGGTGAACACCAGCACCTGGCCGATCAGGCCTTGGCGACCGACAGCGCCGTGCAGCGGCGGCAGGCGGATGGCCTCAAGGGGCTGGTGAAAGGATTGCCGGTCTCCACGCCGCGGCTGTGCGTACTGATCGACCCGAGCTACGAACGCAAGGCGGAGTATGACGAGGTCGCCGAGACGTTGCGTCAGGTGGTACGCAAGGTACGTCATGCGGTGGTGCTGGTGTGGTATCCGCTATTGCCGGCGGGGCGCCACCAGACGATGCTGGCAACGCTGCGAGAGGCTGGCATTCCCAAGCTGTGGCGTAGCGAACTGCAGATCCGGGAACCGATCGCCGACCGCGGCATGTATGGCAGCGGCCTGCTGATGCTCAATCCGCCGTGGCAGCTGGATCGGGAGCTCGATGGCGCCTTTTCCACGCTGGCCCCGATGCTTGCCGATGGCGCCAGACATCATGGCGAGTGGTGGACGGCCGAGACTTCCTAGCTACGGGCTACGGGCTACGGGCGCCACTTGCATTGGCAGCAAGTGGCAATCACCGTTTTTTCGCGGCTCGCGGTGCGTCAGGCCAGGCCGGTAGTCGTGGGGTTGACCGGACTTTCGGTGCCCGCCGGCTCTTCGCCCTTGATGGCAGCGATGAATTCGTTGCCCCAGCGGCGGATATCGTTGTAGCTGACGATATCGTTCAACTGACGTAGCCGCGCCTCCGCCTCCGCGCGAGGCAGGTTGAGGCCCAGATAACAGGTCCGGGCCAGATCGTGGAGATCGTGCGGGTTGGTCAGAATGGCGCCTTTCAGCTCGGCGGCTGCGCCGGCGAATTCCGACAGCACCAGCACGCCACAGCCCTGGGTCAGCCCCTGGGTCGCCGCGAACTCCTTGGCCACCAGGTTGAGGCCGTCACGCAACGGGGTGATCCACATCACGTCGGCCATGGCGTACCAGGCGACCACCTCATCGAAGGGGAAGCCGCGGAAATAGAACTGCACCGGGGTCCAGCCGACGTCGGCGAAGCGGCCGTTGATATGACCGATGGTCTGCTCGATCTGGGTCTGCAGCTCGTTGTAGATGGTCATTTCCCGGGCGGCAGGCACGCAGATGCTGACCAGCGTCACCTTGCCGCGTAGTTCGGGGTTCTCGTCGAGCAGAAGCTCGTAGGCCTGGAGTTTCTCGAGGATGCCCTTGGTGTAATCGAGTCGTTCCACCGACAGGATCAGCTTGACCTTGCTGAACTCTTCTCGCAGCTCGGCCATGCGCGAGCTGGCGCCTTCCTGATTCAATGCATTCTTGATCCGATCGATATCCAGCCCGACCGGATGCGCGCCCAGGCGGACGACGCGGGAGCCGGTATCTACGGCCGTGGTCATGGTCTCGAGGCCGACGGCGCAGCCGTAGGTCAGAAACCGCGGCGCGCAGCTCTGTCGGGACAGCGTGCTCAGCGGCACGACACCGCGGGCGACATCGACGAAGTTCTCGACCTGGCGCGGGATATGGAAGGCGACATAGTCGCACTGCAGCAGGCTGCCGATGATCTCGCGGCGCCACGGCAGCACGTTGAAGACATCCGCCGAAGGAAAGTAGGTGTGATGGAAGAAGGCGATGCGCAGGTCGGGACGCATCTCGCGCAGATAGGCCGGCACCATCCACAGGTTGTAGTCGTGAATCCAGATCAGCGCGCCCTCGGCGGCCTCTTCTGCAGTGCGTTCGGCGAAGGCGCGGTTGACCTCGCAATAGACTTCCCAGTCATCCTCGCGGAAATGCGCGCGTTCCCAGAACGTGTGCAACGTCGGCCAGAACGCCTCCTTGGAGAAGCGCTTGTAGAAGGTATCGACCTGGACCTTGGTCAGCGGCACGCGGGCGGCGGTCAGCAGTGGGTACTGTTTGGCGTCGACACTGGTGTGGGTCACGAAATCCTCGGCATCGTCCTCCTCGTGGATCGACCAGGCGATCCACGAGCCCCGCTGATTGGCGAAGAAGCTCAGCAGCGTCGGGATGATGCCGTTGGGGGAAGTCGGGCGACGGCGCTGGATCTTGCCATCGACCCGGTACTCTTCGTAAGGCAGCCGGTGATAGACCATCACTAGTTCGGCTTTGCCGGTCTGCGTCTCGTCGCGACGATTCTCCGCCGCCATGCCGTGAGCCCCGAGGAAACCGAAGTGGGCGAACGCTTCGATGATGCCGGCACAGCCCGCTTTTTCGGCGTGCATGACGCGGGTCTGATTCTGTGTCTGCTCGAGCAGGGGCGGTTCCGACCCGCCGACGCAGACCGACTTGAAGCCGGCGGTGAGCATGGCGAGATCGTTCATGGTATCGCCGGCGACCAGTACATCCTCGCCGTCGATTTCCAGCCATTCGACCAGTTTCTGCAGACTGCTGCCCTTGTTGACGCCTTTGGGCAGGAAATCCAGATAGCGCCCGGCCGAGTAGAGCATCTCGCAGCCCAGTTCCGCTGCCAGCCCGGCCAGCGCTTCGTCCCTGGCGCGCTCGGGTGGGCAGTAATAGGAGCAGCGACGCAGCTGTGGCTCGTCCTGGCGCACCACGTCCGGGAAGCGTTGCATGGCGCTGGCGACACGTGATTCGCCCGGCCAGCGGGTTTCGATTTCGTTCTGCAGTGGCTGGATCGGCTGCAGGCTGTCACCGAAGTAGAGGCTGGCGCCCACGTCGGCGACGATATAGTCCGGTTGCGGTAGCGTGGGGTCGGACAACAGCGGCAGAATCGCCTCCAGGCTGCGGCCACTGATATAGGCCAGCTTGATGTCCGGGTGCGCGGCGATGGTCTGATAGAGACTCAGGCGGGCTTCGGCGTCACCGCCGAGAAAGGTGCCGTCGAGATCGGTTGCAAGTAGCATGTTTTCCTCCTGCCCGGCCTTCGGTGCCGGGGCGATTTTCCCTGCGCGAGCGGTTCGTGCGTTCGTCGAATGACTTGGCATAGGGTCTGTCGCCGTTCCGGCGCGACCGTGCATGAAACGGCAACAGACCCCTGGATTCAGGATCAGGCCTTGCCGGCCATCTCGACGATTCGCTGGCGTTCGTGCTCTTCGTAGAAGCTGGGGTCGGCGAACAGATCCTTCTGAATGTCGTCGTACATCATTTCCAGGGCCTGGCTACTGGTCGGTGTCATCGGTTCGAAGTGGGCCGTATCGCCGCTGACCAGAACCGAAACACGGCGGCGACGATAAATGGCGTAGCCTGCGAGAAGAACCATGATCGTGGCGATGTAGAGCGGTAACCCCTGGTCGCCGACGTTGTGCATGATCACCCCGGCCAGGATCGGAGCGACGGCGCTACCGGCACCCTGAACGACCAGCATATCAGCTGAGCCGGCCACGATTTCGTCGGGATGCAACTGATCGATCAACTGGGCGACGGCAATCGGATAGATCGAGAACGACAAGCCGCCCCAGATGAAATATAGCCCGAGCAGCGTTATTTGATTGGGCGCGAACGGCATGGCAGCGGCAGCGATCGCGGCGAGCATCACGACATAGGTCATGACGCGGGGACGATCGTGAGTATCGGAGAACCGGCCGATGGGGATCTGCAGCAGGGCGCCACCGACGATGGCGCAGCTCATCACCACGCCGACACCGGCGACATCGAACCCGACACTGCGGGCGTAGACCGGCGTCAGCGTCCAGAACGCGCCCATGGCAAGCCCTGACATCGCCGAGGCAGCAACGGCCAGCGGGGCGAACCCCAGCAGTGCCTTGAGACTGCTCTTGGGTCGGGCGGGGATGACGGGCTGGCTGCGCTTGGTGATCGTAATCGGCAACAGCGCCCAACTGATCAGGATCGACGCGAGCGCGAACAGCAGGAAGCCATCGGGACTATCCAGGCGCAGGATCTGCTGGGCGATGGCCAGCGCGCCCAGGTTGACCACCATGTAGATGGCAAACACTCGGCCACGCTGATGGCTGGCAGCCTGGCTGTTGAGCCAGCTTTCGATCACCGTCATCAAGGTGATGAAGGAAAGGCCATAGATCACTCGGAGACCCAGCCACACCCAGGGATTGATGAATATCAGGTGAAGCAGCGCAGCCGAGGCACAGAGCCCGGCACAGAATGCGAAGGTACGGATGTGGCCCATGCGTTTGATCAGCCGGCCGCTGATCCAGGTACCGCCAATGAAGCCGATGAAGTAACCAGACATGATGATGCCGATCAGGCTGGTCGAAAAGCCTTCGTCGGCGCCACGCAGTGTCAACAGGGTATTGATCAGACCGTTGCCGAGCAGCAGTAACGCTACGCTCCCCAGCAACGCGCGGATGGGTCGTAACAACGACCACATGGCTTTCTCCTTGCGGTTGCCCGAGTCATTCCATGCAGTAAGCGTGCCAGGGACGGGGGTGTTCGGGGAAATCGCATTTATTATAATACGATATTATCGAATTAAGATTATAACCATGACCCATATTATTGGATGGCGTGCACCTGGATGGTGCGCTCTAGCTGACCCGATTCAGCTTAGCAGCCTGACGCCGTGCTGACCGCGACGAATCAAGGCACGCGACGTGTCCACGCCTCGCTGCCGAACTTGTCCTTCGCCAAGGTGTGTGCCGCATCCAGCTCGTCTTGCGTGAGCGATTCCGACATCAGTGTGAAACGGGCGGCGAACGAGTCGATCATGCGCTGAATGATCTCCTCTCGCTCGAGACCGGTCTGGCGCTTGAGCGGATCGACCCGCTTGCCGGCGCTGGTGGTGCCTTTGTCGGAAAGCTTTTCGCGGCCAATCCGCAGCACCCGGGTGAGCTTGTCGGCGTCGATATCGTAGGCCATGGTGACGTGGTGCAGCACCGCGCCGTTGATTCGCTTCTGGGCGGCGCCGGCGATCTTGCCGCCCGGCGAGGTGATGTCGTTGATCGGCACGTACCAGGCATTGATACCCATGTCGCCCAGCGCCTGAATGACCCAATCGTCGAGAAAGGCGTAGCTTTCGACGAAGGTGAGCCCCTGGACCAGCGTTTCCGGCACGATCAGCGACCAGGTGATCGTATTGCCGGGCTCGACGAACATGGCGCCGCCGCCGCTGATACGGCGAACGACCTCGATACCGGCGTCGCGCGCGGCATCGAGATCGACTTCGTTGGCCAGCGACTGGAACACGCCGATGATGATCGCGGCGCGATCCCACTCCCACACGCGCAGTGTCGGGCCGCGGCGTCCCGCCGCCACTTCGCGCGTCAGCACTTCGTCCAGGGCCATGTGAAGGAGCGGTGATTCCGGCTCGCGGTGAATCAGGCCGAACCGGTGATCCCGCCAATCCGAGGTTCGCGAGAGGGCACGACGGATCACGGTAGCGATGGCCGGCACGGACAGCCCGACCATTTCGGTCTGTGGCGGAAGCGCGGATTGAATTCTGGCGATCAGGGTATTGGCATCGGCATCAATTGCCGCGCCCTCGAGGGCACCATCGATCGCCTCCAGCGCCTCATCGGGCTCGAGGAAGAAGTCGCCGGACAACTGCACCGAGGCCAGCCGCCCATCGCGGACGGTGACGTCCGCCACCAGCAATTTACCGCCCGGTACCTTGTATTCACCGTGAAGGATCGCTTCGCGATCATGATCCGACTGCGCCATTCTGTCTCCTGGGCCAGGCTGTTCGATATCGACAGTATAGTCACAAGGTATCTGGCGCCTGACGTGACCGGCGCTCGTTGTCAGAAAGGTGGTGGACTCACGTTGGGCCCGGGTGATGGGGCGATGCCCGGGCAGGCGGATCGGCCGGCTCCCGCCTGCTCCGGGCTGGAGTCGACCAACCTGCGGCTTTATTTCCCGATGCAGAAGCTGCCGAAGATTTCGCCGAGTAGGTCGTCGGCGGTGAATTCGCCGGTGATCTCGTTGAGGGACTGCTGGGCGTCGCGCAGGTCCTCGGCCAGCAGTTCGCCGGCGGCGGCGCCTTCGAGCTGCGCGGTACCGTTGGTCAGCGCCCGGGCGGCGCGCTCCAGCGCATCGAGATGACGGCGGCGGGCGGAGAAGCGGCCTTCGGTGGTGGCATCGAAGCCCATCACCGCCTTGAGATGCGTTTTCAGGTTATCCACACCCGCACCGGTTTCCGCCGATATCCGGATGACCGGAGGCGTTGTGGACAAATCAAAGTCGCTGCCTTCGCCGCTCTGGTCGATCTTGTTGCGCACCAGCGTCAGCCGGCCGGGATCGGGCAAGCGTTCGACGAATTCTGGCCAGATCTCAACGGGATCGAGCGACGCCGTCTCGCGACCGTCGACCAGCAGCAGCACCCGATCCGCTTTCTCGATTTCCGCCCAGGCGCGCTGAACGCCGATCTTTTCCACTGCATCCGGCGTGTCGCGCAGCCCGGCGGTATCGATCACATGCAGCGGCATGCCGTCGAGATGGATATGCTCGCGCAGCACGTCGCGGGTAGTGCCTTCGATCTCGGTGACGATGGCGCTGTCGCGTTCGGTCAGGCGGTTGAGCAGGCTGGACTTGCCGGCATTGGGACGACCGGCGATGACCACGCTCATGCCCTCGCGCATCAGCGAGCCCTGATTGGCGGCGGCGCGGACGGTCTCCAGCGTCTGCCTCAATGTCGCCAGCTTGGCGGCAACCACACCGTCGGCGAGGAAATCGATCTCTTCCTCGGGGAAGTCGATCGCCGCCTCGACGTAAAGACGGAGTTCGATCAGCTCGCTGACCAGTTGTGAAACGCGCTGCGAGAATTCGCCCTGCAACGAGCGCAGGGCATTTTCCGCCGCGGCGCGGGAGCTGGCATCGATCAGATCGGCGATCGCCTCGGCCTGGGCCAGATCGAGCTTGTCGTTGAGGAAGGCGCGCTCGGAAAATTCGCCAGGCCGCGCCAGCCGCGCGCCCAGTTGCACGCAGCGTTCCAGCAGCATGTCCATCAGCACCGGGCCGCCGTGACCCTGAAGTTCCAGCACGTCCTCGCCGGTGAAGGAGTTGGGGCCGGGAAAGTAGAGCGCGATGCCTTCGTCGATGACGCTGGCGTCGCCATGAAACGGACCGTAGTGCGCGTAGCGAGGCGTCGGCTGATGCCCGAGAATGGTCTCCGCCAAGGCTTTGGCCGACGGTCCCGAGACGCGGACGATACCGACGCCGCCGCGTCCGGGCGGCGTGGCCAGGGCGGCAATGGTGTCCTGTCGGTAGAGCGGCATGTTCATGGCAGTCTCCGGTCGGGGGATCGAGGGTGGCCATTGCCGTTCGGCAAGCCTGGCCGAGTATTGTCCGGGGGCAGGTATCAAAACGCCAGACCCCCGCCGGGGCGGGGGTCTGGAAGTGCGACGAACGTCAGCGTCAGCCTTTGGCTTTCACGGCCTTGCCGCCGCCGGCGTCTTCCTTCAGCACCTTGTTGGTGATGAACCACTGCTGAAGGATCGAGATGCTGTTGTTCACGATCCAGTAGATCACCAGGCCAGCCGGGAACCACAGGAAGAAGAAGGTGAAGACGATCGGCAGCATCTTCATGATCTTCGCCTGCATCGGGTCCGGCGGGGTCGGGTTGAGGAATTGCTGAAGCAGCATGGTGCCGCCCATGATGATCGGCAGGATGAAGTACGGATCCTTGGCCGAGAGATCGTTGATCCACAGCATGAACGGCGCATGGCGCAGCTCGACCGACTCCATCAGCATCCAGTAGAGCGCGATGAACACCGGCATCTGAATGACCATCGGCAGGCAGCCGCCCAGAGGATTGATCTTCTCCTTCTGGTAGAACTTCATCATTTCCTGCGACATCTTCTGGCGATCGTCGCCGTACTGCTCCTTGAGCCGCTGCATCTCCGGGCCCATCTTGCGCATCCGCGCCATCGACTTGTAGGCCTTGGCGGCGAGCGGGAACAGCACGATCTTGACGCAGACGGTCAGCAGGACGATGGACCAGCCCCAGTTGCCGATCAGGCCATGGATCTTCTCGAGCAGCCAGAACAGCGGATTGGCCAGGAACCACAGCCAGCCGAAGTCGACGGTCAGCTCCAGATGAGGCGCCACGGCTTCGAGGCGATCCTGCACCTTCGGGCCTACGAACAGCGTCGCGGCGAGTGTCGCCTGCTGGCCGGGCTCGATGGTCTGGTTGGGGCCGGCGAAGGCGGCGACCGTGCGATCGCGATTGTCGACGCTGCCGTAGTAGAGGTTCTGCTGGTCGGCGTCCGGAACCCAGGCAGAGGTGAAGTAGTGCTGGATCATCGCGACCCAGCCGCCTTTCACGTCACGGTTCTGGAAGTTGCCACTGCGAATGTCTTCGAAGTCGACCTTGCTGTAATTCTCGTCCGGAGAGGAGAACGCCGCACCCAGGAAGGAATGCATACCGACGCCGGAGCCGTTGGTGGGGTCTTCGCTCTGATCACGCGCCAACTGGCCGATGAAGCGTGCGGTGACCGGTTGCTGGCTTTCGTTGTCGATCAGATATTCGACCTTGATGGCGTAATCGTCGCGATTGATGACGAAGCGCTTGATGATGTCGACACCGTTGACGCTACCGTGCAGATCGACGTTGATCGAGTCCTGACCTTCACTGAGCTGGTAGCTGTTCTGATCGGCGGTGAACGGGATGCGACCCGAATGCCCCTCGATCTGCAGCCCGGACTTGGCCACGTAGCTGCGCACGTTGTTGTCGCTGAGCAGAACGAAAGGCGTATTGGAATCGAGCGCCTGATCATGGCCGAACAGCGCGGCATAGACGATATCGCCGCCGTTGGGATTGATGCGCAGATCCAGCACGTCGCTCTGGACCTGAATCAGGTTGCTGCCTCGGGCCGGATCGGCGCCGGCGGGCATGTCATCCTGGATCGGCTTGGCATTGCCGTTGCTGTCCGTCGGTGCGGACAGGGCGCTGCCTTCACCATTGTCGCTGTTACCCGATGACGCTGCCATCTCCGGCGCCGGGTTGTTCACGACGTTCTGACCATAGTCTTGATTCCACTGCATGATCAGCAGATAGGCCAGCACGGCCAGCGGAATCACGAAAAGGAGTCGTTTCAAATCCATATAGAGGTCTGCCCGGTAAGGGAATGGGTCAGTGGGCGCCGGGCATCGGCAGTCGACCGGCAAAATTCGCCGGTACGCCCCGGCTTTCGGCGCGGGGGAGTCCGATCAGGATGACGAAGCGTCTTGTCGCGTCTGACGAGCGGACTTTTCCAGGCGCTTCCACATGCCATTGAGCTGGCGAGAGACGCTGGCGTTGTCCAACTCGTGTACCCCTCGCCGAGCGAGTATCACGATATCCACGGCCGGTAAACGATGCTGCTGATGGCGGATGGATTCGCGCACGAGGCGTTTGAGACGGTTGCGGTCGACGGCACGACGCACGTTCTTCTTGCTGAAGATCAACCCGATCCGCGGATGGCCCAACGCGTTGGGACGAGCCAACGCCAGCAATCCTTTACCATGGACCTTGTAAGGAGCGTGGTCGAAAACGTGCTTGTAGTCCCCGGCATTCAGCAGACGCAACTGCCGGGGAAAACGCTGATCGGACACTCGGCGTCCGATCAGGCGCTGAGACGCTTGCGGCCTTTGGCGCGGCGACGAGCAATGACCTGACGGCCGTTCTTGGTGGCCATACGGGCGCGAAAACCGTGGACGCGCTTACGCTTCAGAACGCTGGGCTGGAAGGTGCGTTTCATAGCTGCTAATTCCCAATTAGTTGATTTCTAAAGAAAACGGGTTGAAGCGGGGTGCCCGACACGTTTGCAGGAAGCGGGCTCACTCGACTCAAGAGCGGGAATTCTAGTGAATCCGCGGTGCCGGTGCAATTTTTCCGTGAATTATCCACACCCTGTTACGGGTCAAGCGCGGGCCCTGACGTGTCGGGTCGGATACTCGTGCCGCAACGGATCCGAACTGGGCGACCCCGCGATGATCGGCCTTGGAGGCGTACCGTGGATGACCGTTTCCGAAGTGGGCTTGTCGCTCATGTGGTTAACAACGGGGATAATGTTTGTGGATAAGCTGTTTTTTCCCCTTTATAACAAAGGCCTATGTGTTGATTCAGGTTGTGGGGAAGTTGCGCATTAGCGGTGGGCGGGATGGATGCCTTCGAAGATGAAGGCAAGCGCCTGCAACAGGTTATTCGCAGCTATCACCAGAAAATCCACAGATTTCGGCCTGAAGGACGGCAACTTATCCACAATTGCCTCGAATTTACCCTCGTGTGGATAACCTGGCAGGTCGACGCTACAATGTGCGCCCGTTTTTTCCATTCTCGTTTTCTCAACGTTCGGTGAGGTCGTGTGTCGGTCGCTCTCTGGCAACAATGTCTGAACTCGCTGCAGGATGAGTTGAGCTCTCAGCAATTCAATACCTGGATTCGTCCCCTGCAGGCAGAGGACGGCGAAGTGGACGAACTCTGTCTATTGGCGCCCAACCGTTTTGTCCGTGACTGGGTCAGCGACAAGTACCTGAAGCGAATCAACGAACTGTTGCGTGAGGTCGCGTCCAGCAACAAACCGCCCAAGGTGCGCCTGACGGTGGGAAGTCGCCGGGCAGCCGCGGTCTCTCCGCGAGATCTGGGTGCCCCCGTTTCCGCGCCCAGTCGGCCGCCGCAACGGCCATCCTCTCCCAGTGTGCAGACGGCGACGCGGTCTGACGAGGCGGCCGAGGAAAGACAGGTCGACCGCTCGCGGGAACGGGAAGAGAACGGTCGGCGCGGAGGGCAGCGTCAGGTCCAGGTCGAGGGCAGCCTCAAGCATGGCAGCGGGCTCAATCCCAATTTCACGTTCGAAACCTTCGTCGAAGGCAAGTCGAACCAGTTGGCCCGCGCCGCCTCGCGCCAGGTGTCCGAAAACCCTGGCGGTGCCTATAATCCGTTGTTTCTCTACGGTGGCGTGGGTCTGGGCAAGACCCACCTGATGCATGCGGTGGGCAATCATCTGGCAGGGCTGCGCGACAACGCCAAGATCGTCTATCTGCACTCCGAGCGCTTCGTCGCCGACATGGTCAAGGCGCTGCAGCTCAATGCCATCAATGATTTCAAGCGCTTCTACCGGAGCGTTGATGCCCTGCTGATCGACGATATCCAGTTCTTCGCCGGCAAGGAGCGTTCCCAGGAAGAGTTCTTCCATACGTTCAATGCCCTGCTGGAAGGCGGCCAGCAGATGATCCTGACCTCGGATCGCTATCCCAAGGAGATCAGCGGGGTCGAGGAGCGGCTGAAATCTCGCTTCGGCTGGGGTCTGACGGTGGCGATCGAGCCGCCGGAGCTCGAGACGCGCGTGGCGATCCTGATGAAGAAGGCGGATCAGGCCGAGGTCGATCTGCCCCATGATGCGGCTTTCTTCATCGCTCAGAAGATCCGGTCCAACGTGCGCGAGCTGGAAGGGGCGCTCAAGAAGGTGATCGCCGACTCCCACTTCATGGGCAAACCGATCACCCAGGATTTCATCCGCGAGTCGCTCAAGGATCTGCTGGCGCTGCAGGACAAGCAGGTCGGCATCGAGAACATCCAGCGCACAGTGGCGGAATACTACAAGATCAAGCTCGCCGATCTGCTCTCCAAGCGCCGGTCACGCTCGGTGGCGCGTCCGCGTCAGGTCGCCATGGCGCTGGCCAAGGAGCTGACCAATCATAGCCTGCCGGAAATCGGCGACGCCTTTGGTGGACGCGATCACACCACCGTATTGCACGCCTGCCGCAAGGTCGTGGCCCTGAAGGAAGAGAGCGCGGACATCCGCGAGGATTACAAGAATCTGCTGCGGCTGTTGACGAGTTGAGTCGGCATCCCGCCAACTTCCGCCACCACAGGGATTGCGGGTAGCGCCCGCCGAGGCAAGAATGGGGCGGCGCGGCCCGACGGCTCTCGCCGTCTATTCTCATGATCAGGATCGATCCACCGGTTACTGGATTCGACTTCAGGCTTATTGAACCAACAACGGAGCCCCAATGAAATTTTCCATCTCTCGCGAAGCCCTGCTGCGCCCGCTGACGCTGGTGGCCGGGGTGGTCGAGCGCCGCCAGACGTTGCCGGTGCTCTCCAACGTACTGATCGAAGTGCAGAACGATCAGCTGGCGCTGACCGGTACCGATCTCGAGGTGGAACTGATCGGCCGTGCGACGCCGGAGTTGGTCGACGAGCCCGGCTCGGTGACGGTGCCGGCGCGCAAGTTGATGGATATCTGCAAGTCGCTGCCGGATCAGTCCGCCATCAGCTTTTCGCTGGAAGACGGGCGCGTGGTGCTGCGTGCCGGACGCTCGCGCTTCACGCTCTCCACGCTGCCGGTGGCCGAGTTCCCCAACATCGAGGATGGCCAGAACGACACCACGCTGTCGCTGCCGCGCGGGACGCTGAAATACTTGATCGACGCGACCTCGTTCGCGATGGCGCAGCAGGACGTGCGCTATTACCTCAACGGCATGCTGCTGGAGCTGGCGAACCACCTGGTGCGCACGGTGGCCACCGACGGGCACCGTCTGGCAGTCTGCGAACGCAGCGCCGATATCGAGATGGAAACCTCGCGCAAGCTGATCGTGCCGCGCAAGGGCGTGCTGGAACTGACCCGCCTGCTCGACGGCAGCGACGAGCCGGTCGAGCTGATGCTGGGCTCCAACCACATTCGCGCCAACACTGGCGAGTTCACGTTCACTTCCAAGCTGGTCGACGGCAAGTTCCCAGACTACGACCGGGTCATTCCCAAGGGCGGCGACAAGGTCTTCATCGCCGAACGCAGCGAGCTGCGCCAGAACCTCGCCCGTACCGCGATTCTTTCCAACGAGAAATATCGCGGTGTGCGCCTCCATCTCGAGGAGAACAACCTCAAGGTGATGGCCAACAACCCCGAGCAGGAAGAGGCCGAAGAGAACGTCAGCATCGAATACAGCGGCGACGCGCTGGAGATCGGCTTCAACGTCGGCTATCTGATCGACGTGCTCAACGTGCTGGATGCCGATCGCATGCAGATGACGCTCTCCGACGCCAACAGCTCGGCCTTGATGGAAGAGCCGGGTGGTGGGGATGCCCGTTACGTTGTCATGCCGATGCGCCTCTGATTAAGGGTAATGCCTGCGCGTGCGAACCACTTTGTTGCACGCCGCTCTCAAAGCTCGCCTAACCCCGTTGTTATGTCTCGCTTTTTGAGCGTCGTGCGCCGCGTGTTTCATCACGCTCGCCGATTACCCGCGAGTGATGGCGAGCTTGGCCATCGCTCGCCAGTTTCTTTGACGTCGGAAGACGGATACCCTCCATGTCGGCTTCGATCCAACTCCCTTTCGCCCTGCAATCCGAGTATCCATGCCGCTTGATCGGTTGAGTTTTCACGGCTTGCGCAACCTGCGCGCCTTCGAGATGGCGCCCGGGCCGCATATCAACCTGATCAGCGGTGCCAACGGCAGCGGCAAGACGTCGCTGCTGGAGGGTATTCACGTCCTCGGCATGGCGCGCTCCTTTCGTACCCAGAAGCTCAAGTCGCTGATCGATCATGACAGCGACGAGATGACGCTGTTCGGGCGGGTGGCCGGCGATCCGTCACTGCCGGTCGGGGTACGCCGCCGCCGCGATAGCGCCGAGCTCGATATCCGGATCAGAGGGGAGCGTGCCGCGCGGATCACCCAACTGGCCGAAGCGCTGCCGCTGCAGTTGATCAATCCCGATGCCTTCCGTCTCCTCGAGGGTTCGCCGGCCGCCCGCCGCGAGTTTCTCGACTGGGGCGTTTTCCATGCCGAACGTGACTTTCTGGACGGCTGGAAGCGGGTCCGAAGGGCCTTGAAACATCGGAATGCGCTGCTCAGACATGATAGAATCGACCTTCAGTCGATACGCATCTGGGAGCGTGAACTCGCACACTGGAGCGAACAGCTGGATGGTTTGCGGGAACGCTACATGACGCGTTTCGTGCCGGTGTTCGAAAAGACCTTGGCGGCATTGTTGCCGCTGCCAGATCTGACCCTGCGTTATTCGCGAGGATGGGATCGTCAACGGGCGCTGCTGGAGGTTTTCGAGGCCGGGCGCGATACCGATCGCCAGATGGGCTTCACCCAGCAGGGACCACAGCGTGCCGATCTGCGCATCCGCGTCGGCCGCCACCCTGCGGTGGAAGTGTTGTCGCGGGGTCAGCAGAAGCTGGTGGTCAGCGCACTGAAACTGGCCCAGGGGCACCTGCTCGAACAGTTGACGGGGCGCACCTGCCTTTATTTGATCGATGACCTGCCGGCAGAGCTCGACGGCAATCACCGGCGGATCTTCTGTCAGTGGCTCGAGCAGCTCAATTGTCAGGTCTTCATCACCAGCGTCGATCAGGAGGCGCTGGCCGGCGTCTGGCAGCCAAGCACGGATGTGATGGCATCGACACTTGCCGACGGACGGCTGCATTCGGAATGATTTCACCATGGAGTGAGCAATGAGCGAACAGGCCTACGATTCATCGAGCATCAAGGTCCTCAAGGGATTGGACGCGGTGCGCAAGCGTCCCGGCATGTACATCGGCGATACCGATGACGGTACCGGGCTGCACCACATGGTGTTCGAGATCGTCGACAACTCCATCGACGAAGCGCTGGCCGGTCATTGCAGCGAAATCCGGATCGTCATCCATCCGGACGAGTCGGTCACCGTTTCCGATGACGGTCGCGGCATTCCCACCGACATCCACGCCGAAGGCGTCTCCGCGGCGGAAGTCATCATGACTGTGCTGCACGCCGGCGGTAAGTTCGACGACAATTCCTACAAGGTCTCCGGTGGTTTGCATGGCGTCGGTGTCTCGGTGGTCAACGCGCTTTCCGAGCAGCTCAAGCTGACCATCTGGCGCAACAACCAGGTGCACGAGCAGATCTACCATCACGGTGTGCCACAGGCGCCGTTGAGCGTGGTCGGCGAGACCGAGAAATCCGGTACGCAGATCAGCTTCAAGCCGTCGAGCGACACCTTCGCCAACATCGAGTTTCACTACGACATTCTCGCCAAGCGCCTGCGGGAGCTTTCGTTTCTGAACTCCGGCGTGGCCATTCGTCTGGTCGACGAGCGCGACGGGCGGGAAGAGCTGTTTCATTACGAGGGCGGTCTCAAGGCGTTCGTCGATCACCTCAATGTCAACCGCACCGCACTCAATCCGGTGTTTCACTTCGAGGCGCAGCGCGAGGATGGCATCGTCGTTGAAGTGGCGATGCAGTGGAACGACACTTTCGCCGAGAATGTCTTCTGCTACACCAACAACATTCCGCAGCGCGACGGAGGTACCCACATGGCGGGTTTCCGCGCGGCGCTGACGCGAACGCTCAACAGCTATATCGAAGCGGAAGATATCCAGAAGAAGGCCAAGGTCGCGACGGCCGGTGACGACGCCCGCGAAGGTCTCACGGCCATCATTTCGGTCAAGGTGCCGGATCCCAAGTTCTCCTCGCAGACCAAGGACAAGCTGGTCTCTTCCGAGGTGAAGACGGCGGTGGATCAGGAGTTGAGCCGGCAGTTCTCGGACTACCTGATCGAGCATCCCAACGAAGCCAAGGCGATCGTCAACAAGATGATCGACGCTGCGCGCGCCCGTGAAGCCGCGCGCAAGGCCCGTGACATGACACGACGCAAGGGTGCGCTCGACATCGCCGGGCTGCCGGGCAAGCTGGCCGACTGCCAGGAGAAGGATCCGAGCCTCTCCGAGCTCTACCTGGTCGAGGGTGATTCGGCCGGCGGCAGCGCCAAGCAGGGCCGTGATCGTCGTACCCAGGCGATCCTGCCGCTCAAGGGCAAGATCCTCAACGTCGAGAAGGCGCGCTTCGACAAGATGCTCTCTTCCGCCGAGGTCGGCACGCTGATCACCGCGCTGGGCTGCGGGATCGGTCGCGAGGAGTTCAACCCGGACAAGCTGCGTTACCATTCGATCATCATCATGACCGATGCCGACGTCGACGGTTCCCACATCCGCACGCTGCTGTTGACGTTCTTCTTCCGTCAGATGCCGGAACTGATCGAGCGCGGCCACGTGTTCATCGCCCAGCCGCCGCTCTACAAGATCAAGCGCGGCAAGCAGGAGATGTACCTGAAAGACGAGCAGGCGATGACCGACTATCTCACCACCACGGCACTGGATGGCGGCCGCCTCTACGTCAATGCCGATGCGCCGGGTATCGCCGGCGAGCATCTGGAAGCGTTGGTCAATCAGTATCGCGACGTGATGAAGCGTATCGACCGTCTGTCGCGGGTCTATCCCAACGCCGTGCTGCGCAAGATGGTGCATGCTCCCAAGCTCGACGAGAGCAATCTCGACGATCGGGGCACCATGCAGACCTGGATCGATGCGCTGCAGGTCGAGATGGATTCGCTGATCGCCCATGAAGGCGGCCCGCGCTATACCTTCCAGCTCCAGGAAGATACCGAACGCGGCCTGTGGATGCCGAGCGTGGCGCTCACCGCCCATGGCGTGACCACGGATTATGTCTGGGGGATCGACTTCTTCCGCAGCGCGGATTATCGCGCGCTGGCCAATCTGGGCGAGACGCTCGATGGCCTGATCGAAGAGGGCGCCTATATCGCCCGTGGCGAACGTCAGAAGCCCATTGCGAATTTCTACGATGCGCTCGAGTGGCTGATGCTGGAAGCGCAGCGCGGCCTCAGTATTCAGCGCTACAAGGGGCTGGGCGAGATGAACCCGGACCAGCTGTGGGAAACCACCATGGACCCGGGCTCTCGACGCATGCTGCGTGTCTCCATCGAGGATGCTGTCGCCGCCGATCAGATGTTCAACACGCTGATGGGAGACGAAGTCGAGCCGCGACGCGACTTCATCGAGCGTTTCGCGCTGGTGGCCAATCTGGACGTGTAATGTTCCTTTGGCCAATCGAGCCTGACCAACAAAGAGCGGCTCATCCTTCGGGATGGGCCGCTTTTTTGTGCGCTGTTGCAAGGCGAGAGAGGTGGGTGCGAGAGAAAGATCGAGGAGTTCGGGCCTCGTGATATAGCGCATTAGTCGATACGACTTAGGACGTAGAACCAGGCAATAGTCACCCATAAACCGCATTGCATGCGTGGCGGCGTTATCGAACCGGGATCACAGCGATCGAGTGTGCGTCCATGGTTGTATTGTTAGGTAAACGCAGTTAGGTAATAGTCTTAATTATCCCACTTGGTGCGCCAAATGAGGTGGGTCGTTTCGTAAAAGAACTAGATGTTGCCCCACAAAAAGAGGAATTAAGGGATGCACAGCAATCACAATAGGGCCCTCGTCAATCGTCTGGGATTTGCGCTACTTCCATTCGCTTTGGCGCTGTCCACGAATACGATGGCGGCTGATACTTCAACGGATAATCAGGTCGAGGTTCTCAACTGGTGGACCTCGGGTAGTGAAGCCAAGGCGCTGGGTGCGTTGAAGGATGGCCTGTCGGATCAGGGCATCGGCTGGAAGAACATGCCGGTAGCTGGCGGTGCCGGTACCAACGCCATGGCTGTGCTGCGCTCGCGTATCACCTCGGGCAACCCGCCGACGGCAGCGCAGGTACTCGGCTACGACGCGCAGGACTGGGCCCAGCGCGATGCGCTGAGTTCGCTCGACGAGGTTGCCAAGGCAGGAAACTGGAACGAAGTCTTTCCGCAGCCGCTGCAGGAGTTCGCCAAGTACGATGGCCATTGGATCGGGGCGCCGTTCGAGATCCATTCGACCAACTGGGTCTGGGCCAACAAGTCGCTGATGGACGAATTGGGCATCGAGCAGCCCAAGACCTGGGACGATTTCATCGCTTCGATGAAGAAGGCCAAGGACGCGGGTTATATCGGTCTGGCCTACGGCGGCCAGCCATGGCAGGACTCTACGGTGTTCGAGAACGTGGTCCTCGCGACTGGCGGTGCCGATTTCTATCGCAAGGCATTGATCGATCTCGACCCGCAGGCGCTCGATTCCTCCACCATGACCCAGGCCTTCGATCATCTGCGCGAGTTGCTGAAGTACAAGGACGACAACTCTCCCGGCCGTGACTGGAATCTGGCTACGGCGATGGTCATCAACGGCAAGGCGCTCTATCAGATCATGGGTGATTGGGCGAAGGGCGAGTTCCTCAATGCCAACCTCGAGCCGGGCAAGGACTTCATGTGCTTCCGGACGCCAGGCACGCAGGATGCCGTGACCTTCAACAGCGATCTGATGATCATGTTCGATACCGATGACGCCGAACAGCAGAAGATGCAGCAGACCATGGCCAAGATCATCGGCTCACCCGAGTTCCAGATCGCCTTCAGCCAGATCAAGGGCTCGGTGCCGGCGCGCATGGATCTTTCCGCCGACAAGCTGGATGCCTGTGCCCAGAGCGGTTACGAGCAGGTCAAGGCCGCTGCGAAGAACCATACGCTGATGGGCAGCATGGCGCATGGCTACGCCGCACCGGCGTCGGTCAAGAATGCCGTCTTCGATATCATTTCTTCCTTCGTCAACAGCGACATGCCCAGCGATGTCGCCGCCGAGCAACTGGCCGCGGCGATACAGAGCGCCACGTCCTGATGATCAGCCCCGCCTTTCGGCGGGGCTCCTCATTCACGAATCGAGAGTGATCCGATGTCCAATGCTTCCCCGGATCGGGACGGTGGAGCGCGGGAGCGCCTTCAACGCTGGCTGCCGAAGCTGGTGTTGTCGCCATCCTGCGTCCTGGTCCTGTTCTTCGTCTACGGCTTCATCGCCTGGACGAGCTATATCTCGTTCAGCGACTCCGGCATGATGCCGGACTATACCTGGGTCGGGTTGCATCAGTGGTCGCGGTTGTGGACCTCCTGGACCTGGGGCATCGCCCTTCACAATATCTGGGTCTTCGGGCTTCTCTATATCGTCAGCTGCATCGTGCTGGGTCTGATACTGGCGATCCTGCTCGACCAGCGCATCCGGGCCGAGGGCGTGCTGCGCACCATCTATCTCTACCCGATGGCGCTCTCCTTCATCGTTACCGGTACCGCCTGGCAGTGGTTTCTCAATCCCGGCCTGGGATTGGAGAAGACCATGCACGACCTGGGCTGGCAGAGTTTCAGCTTCAACTGGCTGATCGATTCCAACATGGCGATCTATACGGTCGTGATCGCTGCAGTCTGGCAGGCGACCGGTTTCGTCATGGCGATGTTTCTGGCGGGGTTGCGCGGTATCGATGGCGAGATGATCAAGGCGGCCCAGATCGATGGTGCTCCGGCCTGGAAAATCTACGCGCGCATCATCATCCCGCAGTTGCGGCCGGTCTTCCTGAGCGCCGTCGTGGTGCTGGCGCACCTGGCGATCAAGAGCTTCGATCTGATCGTGGCGATGACCGGCGGCGGGCCGGGCAATGCCACCGCGGTGCCGGCGACCTTCATGTACTCCTACGCCTTTTCGCGCAACGAAATGGGCATCGCCGCGGCCAGCGCGGTGTTCATGCTGGCGGTGATCGCAGCGCTGATCATCCCCTATCTCTACTCCGAGCTTCGGGAGCCCCGATCATGAGTGCCGCATCTCCTGCCGCACGCCGAGGCGCTGCCACGCGTGTCGTACTGTACGCCATTCTGCTGGTCTTCGCGGTCATCTATCTGATGCCGCTCTACGTGATGCTGACCACGTCGTTCAAGACGCTCGAGGAAATCCATCAGGGCAACATGCTGGCGCTGCCCGGCGAATGGACGTTGGCACCCTGGCGGGAAGCGTGGGGAAGTGCCTGTATCGGGCTCGAATGCAACGGCGTCCACGGTTACTTCTTCAACAGCATCAAGATCGTGATACCCGCAGTACTGATCTCCGGCCTGCTCGGCGCCTTCAACGGGTATGTGCTGACCAAATGGAAGTTTCGCGGCCACAAGATCGTGTTCGGCCTGATACTGTTCAGCTGCTTCATTCCGTTCCAGATCATCCTGTTGCCAATGGCCCGCGTACTGGGGATTCTGCACCTGGCCAACAGCACGGGTGGCCTGGTGCTGGTTCATATCGTCTACGGTATCGGATTCACCACGCTGTTCTTCCGCAACTTCTACGCCAGCTTCCCGGACGAACTGGTGCGGGCGGCGCAGCTCGATGGCGCCGGCTTCTTCACCATCTTCTTCCGGATACTGCTGCCAGCGTCGGTGCCGATCATCGTGGTCACGATCATCTGGCAATTCACCAACGTCTGGAACGACTTTCTGTTCGGCGTCTCGTTCGCTTCCGGCGATAGCGCACCGATCACGGTGGCGCTCAACAATCTGGTCAATAGCTCCACCGGGGTGAAGGCCTACAACGTCAACATGGCAGCGGCGATGGTGGCGGCCGTGCCGACACTCATCGTCTACATCCTCGCGGGCAAGTATTTCCTGCGCGGGCTGATGTCGGGATCGGTCAAGGGCTGAGGATCACATGAGCTTTCTGCATATCAACAACGTACACAAGCGCTTCGGCGAGACTCACGTCCTGAAAGGGGTCGACATCGCGATCGAGCAGGGCGACTTTCTGGTACTGGTGGGGCCGTCCGGCTGTGGCAAGTCGACGCTTTTGAACATGATCGCCGGGCTGGATTCGATCAGCGAGGGCGAGCTATTGCTCGATGGCCGGTGTATCAATGACGTACATCCTTCCCGGCGCGATATCGCGATGGTCTTCCAGTCCTACGCCCTCTATCCGAGCATGACGGTGGCGGGCAACATCGGCTTCGGGCTGGAAATGCGCAAGGTGCCTCGCAAGGAGCGGCGCGAGGCGGTCGATCGAGTCGCCAAGCTGTTGCAGATCGAAAACCTGCTCGATCGCAAGCCGGGTCAGCTTTCCGGCGGGCAACGTCAGCGTGTGGCAATGGGACGGGCGCTGGTGCGCGACCCGCAACTTTTCCTGTTCGACGAGCCGCTCTCGAACCTGGACGCCAAGTTGCGGGTCGACATGCGTAGCGAGATCAAGCAACTGCATCAGCGACTGAAGACCACCATCGTGTACGTGACGCACGATCAGGTCGAGGCGATGACGCTGGCGACTCGCATCGCGGTCATGCGCGCCGGTGAGTTGCAGCAACTGGGGACGCCCCACGAAGTCTACGACGATCCCAACAACCTGTTCGTTGCCGGCTTCATGGGTTCACCCTCGATGAATCTGGTTAAGGCGCGAATCGTCGAGCACGATAGTGTGCTGGTGGCACAGGTGGCAACGGGCGATACGACACTGGCGCTGCCCATCGTGCGCGATCGTGAAGCGCTGCGTGACTGGTGCGGGCGCGATGTCATCCTGGGATTGCGGCCGGAGGCGATCACCGATCCGGCCAGCGCCAATCATCGCGATGGCAACATTCACGAAGCGGAGCTGCCGGTCGATCTGATCGAGCCGACCGGGGCGGACCTGTACGTGGTCACCACGCTCGGCGACGCCAGCGTCAACGCGCGCATGCGTCCCGGCACACCGTTGCGGCCGGGAGAACGGACTCGATTCGCTTTCGACGTCTCACGAATGGTGGTGTTCGATCCCGAGTCCGAAAGACGAATCCGCGATGAACAAATGATCGATTCGGCGCTAGAGGAGACGGCCTGACAGGGAAAAGAAGGCGGAGGGAAGGAGAGGCATCGCGAGTTCAGTCAGCGCTGTTGCCCGACGAATTCGCGAATGCCCTCGGCCAGGCGCCGGCCCTGGCGTTCCAGTGATTCGCCTTCGACCATGCCGACGCCCAGTATCAGGCCGCGTCGGTGATCGCCGGTAGCACAGACCCGGCTCAGCGGACGGGTGATCAGATGCTGTCGAGTCAGCAGCGCTTTCGACAAGCGCTCGTCGTCCAGCGTCGGCGAGAGCGCCAGGCTCAAGCTGATGTTGCCGGCCGGTGGTGAAACGCCAATGACTCCGGGCGTGCCGACGAGCAGATCATGTAGCCGCTGTTGACGCCGAAGATATTCGCTCGCCATGCGGCGGCACCAGCCATCCAGATCGCCATCATCGATGAACGTGGCGAGCACTGCCTGATCCAGCAGCCGACCTTCGCGAAAGACGCCGGTACGTACCCGGTTGATCGCGTCGCTCAGGCCTCTCGGTACCACTAGGTAGCCCAGCCGCAGACCCGGAAACATCAGCTTGGAAAACGATCCGATCAGGATCTGGTTGCCGGCGTCGGGGTCGAACGCCAGCTCCCGGTGATGGCCGTCACCGAATTCATAGTCGTCTTCCAGTATCCAGTCCGGTCCGAGGCGTCGGATGAGATCATGTTTGTGAGCGTTTACTGACCTCACGCCCAACGGATAATGGTGAGACCCGGTGAAGTAGAGCAACCTGGGGTAAGGCCGTGGCAGGGTTCCCATATAGCCTTGTTCCGGTTCCCAGATGGCGTGTTCGATGGCGAGGCCGCCGGCCTGAAAGACGTTGCGAGCGCCCCAGTAGAATGGCGAATCCATGACCACGCGATCCCCGTTATCGGCCAGTGTCAGCGCGCAGAGCTGCAGGCCATGGTGGGCGCCTTCGGTGATCACGATCTGATCCAGCGCGCAGTCGATACCTCGCCATCGCGACAGGTAGCCGGCGATGGCCCGCTTCAGGGGACCATAGCCACCCGAGGCGTAGGAGAGCAGCAGCGTATTGTGGGGCACGGTGATACGCGAGTAGAGCTGGCGCCAGCGGGCGATCGGGAAATGCGCAATATCGGGGACGCCGGGCACGAAGGCGCCGCTTTGCAGCGGGCTGGCACCGACATCGCCGAGAATGTCGTTGGCACGGCGAGAGATCGGACCGATATCGGCCATCTCTCGCTCCCGCGAATGCAAGCGTTGACTTACCCAGGTGCCGCGGCCGTGGTCGGTGACCAGCTGACCTTGGCGGGTCAGGTTCTCGATGACACCGGCAAGCGTGTTGCGAGCCACGCCGAGTTCGGCGCATAGCGCCCGATGGCCAGGCAATCGCTGACCATCCTGCCATTCGCTGTCGATCAGCCTCAGCAAGGTCTGTTCTAGGCGGCAATGCTTGGTCAGATGACGCGGCTGGGCCTGATAAACCTGCGCGATGCGATCCAGCGCCCGGCGGCGGTCGTCCATGATCTTCCCCTCGCGGACGCGGATAGGTTCGGATTATGCGTGGGGAGCGATAGGTGGTCTACAGTCGTGAAAAAGTGGTCTAGTCCCGGCGAGGCGCCGGGATGGTAGCGTGGCGTCAGGGCCGAGCACTGGGTTGCTCCAGAAACGATCGGCTTATCAATAACAACCTGAAGAGAATTCTGTCATGTCGAACGCTTCTCAACCTCCGGAGTTCGTGCGGGTCCTGGCTCGTGCGGACGTTCTGGCGCTGGCCTTTGGCGCCATGATCGGCTGGGGCTGGATCGTCCTTACCGGTAGCGCCATTCTCGACGGCGGCAGCGTGGGCGCCATGCTCGCCTTCGTGATCGGCGGTATTGCCGTGCTGCTGGTGGGACTGACCTATGCCGAACTGGCGTCTGCCATGCCGCAAGTCGGTGGCGAACACGTCTACAGTTATCGTGCGCTCGGCCATTTCGCCTCGTTCGTCTGTACCTGGAGCATCGTGCTGGGCTACGTCAGCGTGGCGTCGTTCGAGGCGGTGGCGCTACCCACGGTGTTCGAGCATCTGTTTCCCGGTTACGCCGTCGGTGATCTATGGACCATCGCCGGCTGGGAGGTCAAGGCAACCTGGGTCGCGGTTGGTGTGATCGGCTCGATCGTGATGATGGTGGTCAACTATCTGGGGATCTCCACCGCCGCGCTGCTGCAGAAAGTCGTTACCGGGCTGATTCTGGTGGCGGGGGTGATGTTCGTGACCGGGTCGCTGTTCACCGGTGATGGTGGCAACATGCAGCCGCTGTTCGCCAGCGGTGAGCATGGCGCCTTCGGCGGCATCGTGGCGGTACTGGTGCTGGTGCCGTTTCTGTTCGTCGGCTTCGACGTCATTCCCCAGGCGGCGGAAGAGATCAACCTGCCGTTCCGGGATATCGGCAAGGTGCTGGTGCTTTCGGTCATCATGGCGGTGTGCTGGTATACCCTGATCATTCTCGGTACCAGCCTGATGCTCGACAACGAGGCGCTGCAGGGCAGCTCGCTCAGCGTACCGGACGCCATGCAGGCGGTCTTCGATGGGGCCTGGGCCGGCAATCTCATGGTACTGGCCGGCATCGCCGGGATCATCACCAGCTGGAACGCGTTCTATATCGGTGGCTCGCGGGCGATCTATGCGCTCGCCCATTCCGGCATGCTTCCCGCCTTCCTCGGCAAGCTGCATCCCCGCTACAAGACACCGACCAACGCGATCATCCTGATCGGCGTGCTCTCCACCGCTGCCCCCTTCTTCGGCCGCCCGGCGCTGGTATGGCTGGTCGATGCCGGCGGGCTGGGCATCGTGCTTGCCTATTTGTTCGTGGCGCTGTCGTTTGTGATCCTGCGCTATCGCGAACCTGACATGCCGCGTCCTTACCATGTCGGCGCCGGCAAGCTGGTCGGCGTGCTGGCGGTATTGCTGTCGCTGGGCATGACATGTCTGTATCTGCCTGGCAGCCCGTCGGCGCTGGTGCCGGCGGAGTGGGGCATCTTCGGAGTCTGGATGGTGGCCGGATTGGCGCTGTACGGATGGGCTCGACGACACTACGGTCGAGAGATGGGCGATCGCCTCATTCGGGCTACCTACGACAAGTCGTGATCACGACATCCCGAGTTTCATGACGCGCCGCCTGCCGAACCCGACGACGACGCGCAATCCACGTTAGCGGCACGCCGTGCCGCGTCAGGAGGAGTGTTCCATGACCCATGTATCCAAAGGCAGTGCATCCATGACCAACGCAGAACTCAACGAACTCAAAAGACGCTACATCGCCAACGGTGCGGCCAGCCCGGCTGGGCAGTTCGCCGCTCGTGCGGAGAACGCCGAGCTGTGGGACGAGGATGGCAAGCGTTTCATCGATTTTGCCGGTGGTATCGGCGTGCTCAACATCGGCCATCGTCATCCGAAGGTGGTCGAAGCGGTCAAGGCGCAGCTCGACAAGGTGATGCATACCTGCCAGACCGTCATGCCGTACGAGGGGTACGTGCGGGTGGCGCAGAAGCTCAGCGAATTGACGCCGGTACGCGGCCACGCCAAGGTGATGCTGGCCAACTCCGGCGCCGAGGCACTGGAGAACGCGGTCAAGGTGGCACGCGCCGCTACCGGCCGTTCCAGCGTGATCTGCTTCACTGGCGGCTACCATGGCCGGACGTTCATGACCATGGCGATGAACGGCAAGGTGGCGCCGTATCGTAACGACTTCGGTCCGATGCCCGGCCAGGTCTATCGTGCGCCCTATCCGGTGCCGTCCATCGGCGTCAGTGAGGAAGAGGCGCTACGCCATCTGACGATGACGCTGAAGACCGACGCCAACGTCAACGACACCGCGGCGATCGTGATCGAGCCGGTGCTGGGCGAGGGTGGCTTCCATGCGGCTCCCGCGAGCTTCCTGAAAGCGATCCGCGAAATCTGCGACGAGCACGGCATCCTGATGATCGTCGACGAGGTGCAGTCCGGCTTCGGGCGGACCGGCAAGCTGTTTGCCATCGAGCACAGCGGCGTCGAGCCGGACATCATGACCATGGCCAAGAGCATGGCGGACGGCATGCCGATCTCCGCGGTCGTGGGGACGGACAAGGTGATGGATGCGTCCGGCGGCAACTCGCTGGGCGGCACCTATACCGGCAGCCCGGTTTCCTGCGCTGCGGTGCTGGCGGTGCTGGAAGTGTTCGAGGAAGAGCGCATTCTGGAGAAGAGCCAGGCGCTGGGCGAGAAGCTCAGGGCACGTTTCGACAAGTGGCAGCAGGAGTACTCAAGCGTCGCCAACGCGCGCAACCTGGGCGCCATGGCGGCATTCGATCTGGTCAGTGGCGAAAACGGTACGCCGAACGCCGAGCTGGCCGGCAAGCTGTGTCGCGAGGCGCGCGAGCGTGGCCTGATCCTGCTCTCCTGCGGTCTGTATGCCAACACGATCCGCTTCCTGATGCCGGTCACCATCAGTGACGAGGTGCTCGGGGAAGGGCTCGATCTGATCGAGGCCATGCTGAGCGAATTCGGCGCCTGATCGACAGCCGCCGTCCGTTGACGGGCGGTGGTGGTCATCACAAGAAACCGACACTGGCGACCAGTGTCGGTTTTTTCATGGCGGCCTGCCTGCACGCGGACGTTAGTGACCGCTTACTTTTCCTGCTGGCCGGCATCCCGCTGCATGTCGATATGCGGGATGCCGTCCTCCACATAGATATCGCCGACCGGCTCGAAACCGTGACGACCGTAGTAGGCTTGTAGATGTGCCTGGGCGGACAGCCGGACGTGGCGTCCCGGCCAGAGCGATTCGATTCGCATCAGTGCGGCTTGCAGCAGATCATGGCCAAGACCGTTGCCGCGGTGGTCGGGATCGATGACCACGCGACCGATGGAAACGGGCTTATCTCTCTCCTCCGGCACCTTGAGACGTAACGTCGCCGCGAGATGATGCTGCGTCAGCACCCTCAGATGATGCGTCGAGGCGTGCAGATCGTGGCCATCCAGCTCCTGGTAAGGACACTGCTGTTCCACCACGAATACGGCTACCCGCAACGACAGTAGCGCATAGAGTTCGCCGGGATCGAGCTCGGGGCCGGTCTGCCATGTCCAGTCGTATGATGCCATCTGTCTCTTCCCTCGCCGCCGTTCAGCCATCATGATCGAAGCGCTTTATCTGGATACGGACATCTGAATATGGACGATACGTATCCAGGCATTCGAAACGGCATCTTACGCAGCGCCTCGAAAAATGTCAGTGGCGATGATTCTTGGGAGAGCGATGACGACATGAGCAATCTGGCAATCGATTACGACGACGTGGTGGCGGCGCACCGGCGGCTGGAGGGAATCGCGCATCGAACACCGGTGCTGCGCTCGACGACGGCAGACGATCTTGTCGGCGCGTCGCTTCACTTCAAGGCGGAACATCTCCAGCGTATCGGCGCGTTCAAGTTTCGGGGCGGTTACAACGCCATCAACCAGTTCGACGCCGCACAGAAGGCTGCCGGCGTCATCGCGTTCTCCTCGGGCAACCATGCGCAGGCGATTGCGCTTTCGGCCAGGCTGCATGGCATTCGCGCCGTCATCGTCATGCCGGAAGATGCCCCGGCGATCAAGATCGCTGCCACGCGGGGGTATGGTGCTGAGGTGGTGCTCTACGATCGCTACACCCAGGATCGTGAAGCGCTGGGTCGCGAGCTCGCCGAGGCCGAGGGCCTGACACTGATCCCGCCGTTCAACCATCCCCACGTGATGGCCGGGCAGGGCACTGCCGCCAAGGAGCTGTTCGATGAAGTTGGTGAGCTCGATACGCTGCTGGTGCCTCTGGGGGGCGGCGGGCTGCTCTCCGGTTGTGCCACGGTCGCCAGGGCGCGATATCCCCATTGCCGTGTGATCGGGGTCGAGCCGGAAGCCGGCAACGATGCGCAGAGAAGCCTGGCCAGCGGCGAGATCGTTTCCATCGCCACGCCGCGCACCATCGCCGACGGCGCCCAGACCCAGGCCTTGGGCAGCCTGACGTTCCCGGTACTTCGAGAGTGCGTCGACGACATCGTTACCGTGAGCGATGCCGAGCTCGTTCATGCCATGAGCTTCATGGCCGGGCGGGTGAAGCAGTTCATCGAGCCGACCGGTTGCCTGGCGGCGGCAGCGGCCCTGAGTGGCCGGGTGGCCGTCGAGGGGCAGCGGGTAGGAATCATCCTGTCCGGAGGGAACGTCGACCTGAACCGGTTCGCCGAGCTGATTCAGGGCGCGAAGGGGTAGCCCACATGAACCACATCGCTGACGACACGTGGCTGACCATGTTGCTGACAGAGAAGCGGCGGGCATGCCTGATGTCGATCTCCTCAGGACAGGCCCGCCGCGATGATCGACGGGGCAGCCGTCGACCTCAGGCGCTCCGATGCCGTCGGAACGCCTGGTCAGATGGTTAGAAGAAACCCATGGGATTGATGTCGTAGCTGATCAGCAGGTTCTTGGTCTGCTGATAGTGCTCCAGCACCATCTTGTGGGTTTCGCGACCGACGCCGGATTTCTTGTAACCCCCGAAGGCGGCATGGGCCGGATACTGGTGATAGCAATTGGTCCATACGCGGCCAGCCTGAATGCCACGACCCATGCGGTAGGCGCGGTTGATGTCGCGGGTCCAGACGCCGGCGCCGAGGCCGAATTCCGTATCGTTGGCAATGGCCAGTGCTTCCGCTTCATCCTTGAACGTCGTGACCGACACCACCGGCCCGAATATCTCCTCCTGGAACACCCGCATCTTGTTGTTGCCCTTCAGCAGGGTCGGCTGAATGTAGTAGCCGCGGGATAGCTCGTCGCCGAGTGACTCCCGTTCGCCGCCGGCCAGGAACTCGGCGCCTTCGCCTCGTGCCACGTCCATATAGGACATGATCTTGTCGAACTGCTCTTGCGAAGCCTGGGCACCGACCTGGGTTTCAGTATCCAGCGGATGGCCGCGCTTGATCTTCTTGATCCGTTCGATGACACGCGACATGAACTCGTCGTAGATGCTTTCCTGGACCAGGGCGCGAGAAGGGCAGGTACAGACTTCGCCCTGATTGAGGAAGCCCATCACCAGGCCTTCGGCACACTTGTCGATGAACGCAGGCTCTGCGGACATGACATCCTCGAAATAGATGTTCGGCGACTTGCCGCCCAGCTCCACGGTCGAGGGAATGATGTTCTCGGCAGCGCATTTCATGATGTGCGAGCCGATGGGCGTGGAACCGGTAAAGGCAATCTTGGCGATGCGCTTGCTGGAGGCGAGTGCCTGCCCGGCCTCTTCGCCGTAACCGTTGACGATGTTGATCACACCTTTGGGCAGCAGATCATGAATCACCTCGATGACCTTGAAGATCGAGACCGGGGTCTGCTCGGCCGGCTTGAGCACGACGCAGTTACCCGCGGCCAGTGCCGGCGCGAGCTTCCAGGTAGCCATCAGGATCGGAAAGTTCCAGGGGATGATCTGGCCGACGACGCCGAGCGGTTCGTGGAAGTGATAGGAGGCGGTGTTCTCGTCGATCTCGGCAGTGGTCCCTTCCTGGGCACGAATGCAACCGGCGAAGTAGCGGAAGTGGTCGATGGCCAGCGGGATATCGGCCGCCAGTGTCTCGCGTACGGCCTTGCCGTTGTCCCAGGTTTCCGCGACGGCCAGCATTTCCAGATTCTGCTCCAGACGATCCGCGATCTTGAGTAGCAGCGTTGAACGTTCCTGAACGGAGGTCTTGCCCCAGCCGGGGGCAGCCTTGTGAGCGGCATCCAGCGCCAGGTCGATATCCTTCTGGCTGGAACGAGCGACCTCACAGAAGACTTCGCCGGTGACTGGCGTGATGTTCTCGAAATATCGTCCCTCGGCCGGTGGTATCCATTCACCGCCGATATAGTTGTCATAGCGCTTCTCGAACTGGGTGATGGCGTCCGAGGTATTCGGGTTGGCGTAACGCATGGTGAGGTGCTCCTGTTGAATCGGTGACCGATTGCTGGATTTCTCTACCAATTTGCGCCCCTTGATGCGCTCTCGCCATTACGCTTTAGGCGACCCCGGTAACGCGGCAGCCCTTCGACCAATGATGAACGGTCAGGCAGTGTCGCGGTGTTACTATGAACCGTGTGGTTCAACGACCTAAGGAGGGTCTGACCATGTTGCAGACTCGAGATCAATCGACTCAGAATCGCCCGCTGGCCGACGACAGCGGCTGCTGCCAGATGAGTTCCATCAACCTGCTCGATGATAGCGTCTCCACGCAGAAGGAAGTTCAGGATCGCAACGTGCTTCAGCTGTATCTGCTGACGGTTCAGGTGAGAGCCTTGATGGATGTGGCTTGTCACCAGGGCCATGCCTCGTTTCTCACGGAGCGTTTGCGTTACCACACAGAGCAATTGGAATCCCAGTTTTCCAATCTGGTGGATAAGCACAAGGGTGCATCCTATACGCGGCATTTCTATGCACAGCAGCAACAGCGCTTCGACACCGAGATCGAGAAGATCATCAGTGCACTGGAATCGCTGGGCGAGAAGTATAAGAACGACTCCTCCCGGTAAGCCTCTTTCTTTCGAAACCCGGCGCTAGTATCACTCTATCGCGCCGGGCTCTATTCAATCTCAATGATCCCTCGCTTCCAGCTCGGAAGCTATTCGTTGATCAGGCTTGATCGCCAGGTCAGATATTGGCGCGCCGCGCTTTGAGGAAATGGATGTCTGGTTTCACGTGAAACAAGGTCGTAGACGTGTTCCACGTGAAACAAACACTTATCGAGAAAGCGTTCATTTACTGCTTACTGAGAAGAGGTGCCGGTTTTAATCTGACTCAGAAAATCATTACAGGGTGTCGTTTCGTCCGCGCTTGGCGAGACCAGCGCCAGCAGTGCCGCGGCGGGAGTCGCCACGGTTCCCAGGAACGCGCCCACAGCGCCTCGAGCCAGCAGTGATCCGGTGTCGACGCCCGGAGACGGGTTCTTGAGCGTACCTTTCACATAAAGTGGCGAGCGTAGCGTGAAGACACGTGCTCCCTTGCTTTCCGGTTCGATGGTGAAATCCAGCGCTTCGGTGGCGAAGTTGACGGTGCCGTCGATCTTGATCAGCGCATTTTCCGTATCGATCAGAAAGAAGCGGGTTTTGGCCAGTCCATCGGTGACTTCCAGATTGGTTGCCGCACAGTTGATATTGACCTGTTCATCTCCGAACAGTTTGCCGACCAGGTAGTTGCCGACATTGAGGCCTGCCAGTTCCATCAGGTTCTGACTGATAAGGCCATCATTGACCAGCATCTGCAGGTCACCATTGCTGGTGCCCAGAATGCTGGCAACGGAATTGCCGGTGCCACTCAGCGTGGCGCCCCCGTTGAGTTCTCCGCGGCTGTTCTGCATCAGCTCAACGTCGGGAAACAGACGGCTCAGCAAGAGATGGCGGATATGCATGTCCACGCGGCTCTGCATCGGCTCCTGGCTACCATCGAGTCGTACCGTGGTATTGAGATTGCCTCCCGCGACGCCGAACCGAAGCGGGTCCAGCAGAATCTCCCCGTTTTCCAACGTGATATGTGTATAGAGATCCTCCAGAGGCAGCGAGTCGCCATGCTCGATGCGCTGCGCGGTGAATTTCACGTTCGCATCCATCGTCTTCCATTGCGCCGTATCGAACTCTTCGACCGGAAGCAGCTTGTCTTCCGGCTGCTGGCTGGCTTCTCCTCGGTCTGCCTTTTCGGCATTCGAGTCGGCACCGATCAGCGGGGCGAGATCGGCAAAGCGCAATTGCTGCGAAACGACCTCGCCCTCCAGCGATGGCCGTGGTTCGCCCATCTGGTAGGTAAGGTCGCCATGAATGTCGCTGTCTCCAATCTGTCCGTCGAAATTGCGATAACGAAAGGAGAGCGCTTCTTGGGTATCGAGATTGGCTGTCAGATGGCCTTGGGTAGAGTAGGGCGGTGTGTCGGGCAGAGTCACGCCAATGATCCCGTAAAGATCGCCCAGGTTCTGGCCGGCAAATTGCAGATCCATATCGATTTTCTTGGGCGCTAACGGGTCGATCAAGGTGCCATTGACGGACACCCGGGTTGCTCCCGCTTCTACTGTAGCTTGAAGGGGGTAGGGTGCATCGCGAAGGCGCAAGGCATCCAGTCCGCCGAGCCGGCCTTCTCCGTCGAAAGCCTGATTCTGATATTCACCTTCGGCCTTCCAGCCAAATACGTAATCGGCGACATCTCGATCCCCGACGGCTTGCCGAGCGGCACTGCCTTTCTCCGCAACGTCATTGAAGGCGATGGGCTCGCCGAGGAGTCGGACCGTGGCATCGGCGGTTGCCGTCAGTACGGCGTCATCGTAGTGAACGTTCACCGGATCGAAAGCGATATCTCCGACATCGACTGTCCAGCCGCTGTCGCTGTTCGAGGGTTCGGCTGCCGTATCCTGCTCACCGTTTCCGAGCGCAAACGTCCAGTTGTTCTTGCCGTTTTCAAGACGGACCAGAGAAGCCTCGGCACCCGAGAATTGGATATGGGGAATGGAGACCGTCTTGTCCATGAGCGGGAGCAGGGAGAATTCGATATCCAACGAGGCGAGGCTGAGCAGATCTTCGTCGGTGACGGCTTCCGGACTACCGACATGGATATCCTCGGCGTGGATATGAGGCCATGGAATCCAGCTGCGCCAACCGGATTCATCTTCCGGGGACGCCCAGGACAGATCGAGGTCGCCTTCGATGGCGAAGGGCCTGTGAATGGCTGCCGAGACGCGCTCGTTGATCGTGGGCTTGAGCCGGTTCCAGTCGAATGTCACAAAGACGACGATTAGCGCTATGAGTGACAACAAGACGATCGCTACTACGGCTAGCGCAATCTTCTTCCCCAATGTCATGGCCCTGTTTCCATCCTTGAAGTGTCTCTCCAAGGATAGTCGAGGCTGAGCATGACGTTGGGATCAGTTGCGGGAACTCGGGAAAAACCGATGTTTCACATGAAACATTCGCCAGGCTGGAGAGGCGCCGTTGTGGAGAAGCGGCGTTGTTGGCTTACGAGCTCTGATTCAGCAGACGGCTGGTGAAATCTGCCAGATCGTTACAGATCCAGGTGTCGGCAAGCGTGTCGTCCAGCTCGTGCCGAGAGCGTTGCCCTTTGCCGGTAAGCACCAGTGCCGTCTGGCAACCGCTGGTAATGCCTGCCTGAATGTCACGCAGGCTATCGCCGACCATCCAGCAACCCTCCAGCGTCTGCAAATGCAATCGACCCTTTATCCGTTCCAGCAGGCCGGTACGCGGCTTGCGGCAAGCGCAGTCGTCGGATGGGAGGTGGGGGCAGTACTCGATCGCTGCGATCTTCCCGCCGGCTTGTTCGACCAGTGAGCGTAATCGATCGTGAATTTGCTCGAGCGTCCGGATGTCGTAGTAGCCTCTTCCAATGCCGGACTGGTTCGTGGCAATGGCGACTGTCCAGCCGTTCTGGTGCAGCCGCGCGATCGCTTCAATGGCGCTGGGATAGGGGTGCCATTCCGACAGCGATTTGATGTAGGCATCAGAGTCTCGATTGATGACGCCATCGCGATCGAGTATGACGAGCTTGACCATGTGCAATCGTGCTCTGAGAAAAGAGAAGCCGATTATCGGATGTCATGCTGCGAGACGCAAAAGCCTCTCGTGTTTCACGTGAAACAAACATTCTGTGCATGCAGCGGAGACCCAGGCTCGCAAAGGCTGGCTTAGAAGGGAGCGCAAAAGAGAGCTAGAACGAGAGGTCGATTGGCAGCCAAAGTCAATATCGCTATCCCGGCGGCCTTCCTTGGAATGGAGCTGCCGGGAAATAGCCGAACGCACCTATGGCGCGACGGGGAGCGCCCGCTTGTGTGCGGTTCGGTCGAAGGTGCGGATAATCAGATCTGCTGCGTCGCGGTCGACTTCCTTGCCCTCGAGAAAGTCATCGATCGTATCGTAGCTTACGCCTAACGCCTCTTCGTCGGTGCGTCCCGGTGAGAGCGACTCGAGATCGGCAGTAGGGATTTTGTTGACCAATGCTTCAGGACCATCAAGCTCGCTTAGAAGCGCTCTGACCCGGCGCTTGGTGAGTCCTGCCAGTGGGGTGATGTCACAAGCGCCGTCCCCATGTTTGGTGAAGAAGCCCATGACGGCTTCGGCGCCATGATCTGTTCCTACGACCAGGCCGTTGTGCGTTCCTGCTACGGCGTATTGCGCCATCATCCGCGCTCGCGCCTTGATATTGCCATGCACGAAGTCGCGTTGGTACTCATTCTGAAAAGCGAGCTTCCCCGTTTCAAGGCTCGCAAGCAAGCCATCGGCACAGGGCTTGATATCGACATCGAGCTGTTGATCGGCGCGAATGTAGTCGATCGCGGCCTGGGCGTCGTCCTCGTCATGCTGATCGCCATAAGGCAGGCGCATCGCATAGAAGGTTGCCTCCCCGCCACGGTCGCGAAGGCGCTCGGCGGCAAGCTGACATAGCCGGCCAGCGGTGGTCGAATCGACGCCACCGCTGATACCCAGCACCAATGCTCGAGTACCGGTTTTCTCCAGGTAGCGCACCATGAAATCGATACGGCGTTCGACTTCTCGGCGTGCATCGAATGTCGGCTCGATGCCCAGCGATTCGATGATCTGTTGTTGGGTCGTTGCAGTCATTGTCTGCTCCTGGGAGTGATGATGAGTTGCGCCATGCAATAGCTTGGCAGTCAGGGCGTCATGGTGCCAATGTCACTGGCTACCGATAGCCGTTTCGGCACCTTGGCTTTCAGCATGGTAGTGCGTCAGTCGCTCCAGTGAATAGCGTGCGGCGGCGAGTCTAACGTCGTTGCGACCACCGTCGAAGCGGCGTGTTTCGCAGTAGACGCTGTCGCCTTCACCCGTGCGGAAGGCCCAGGCAAAGCAAACCGTACCCACGGGCGTGCCGTCCTCCGCCGGCTCTGGCCCTGCGATACCGGTATTGGCGATCGCCACGTTCGCCTGCGTGTAGTCGAGTGCGCCAATCGCCATCTCGCGAGAGAGTGTTTCGCTGGTCATCGAGTGCTTTTCGAAGATCTCGTCATCGATCTTGAGATAACGCTGTTTGGCCTGCGGCGAATAGACCACAAGGCCGCAGTCCACCAGACTGCCGGACCCCGGAACACTGGCGAATTCCGACAGGATCAGGCCGGCAGTACAGGACTCGGCAGTGGTCAGCACGAGCCCTTCCTTCTGCATGTAATCGATCAGCGAGCTGATCATGGCATCATTCTGATCGGCCATGGCGTCCTCCTGAAATTTGAGTCTGAGCTTCGTGGAATTCTGACAATACGCCAATGGCGTGCCGCTGTTATTAACGGAGATCAGTGTCTTCGCGGGCATCGAGAACTATTACCCAGCGGAAACGACGACATAGCCTCTGATAGACATGAGGCGATCGAAGCTTTGTGATGTTTCACGTGGAACATCGATTATCGAGCAGCGAGTCTGAGTTGCAGGGCCGATGCGGTGAGGAATGGGAAGAACAGGAAAGCGGAAAAGGGGAGAGAATAAGAACGCCCGGCGCTTGGCCGGGCGAATGTTTCACGTGAAACGAAAGATTGGCGCTACGATTGCAGCTCGGCGATGTCTGCGACCTCCAGAAAGAGCGCCTGCAGGCCTGCCAACAATGCCAGTCGATTGGCGCGGACGGCGTCATCCTCGACGGCGACCATCACGTCATCGAAGAAATGATCCACCGGTGCGCGTAGCGTGGCCAGGATATCGAGGGCCTGCGCGTATTCGGCTTCTCGGAACAGCGGTTCGACCTGGTCGCGGCAGTCGCTGACGGCGTTGGCCAAGGCGATTTCCGCTTCCTCGGCGAGAAGGTCGCCGTTCACCTCGGTACTGCCGTCATGCTGCTGCTTGGACAGGATGTTCGACACGCGCTTGTTGGCCGCAGCCAAGGCAGCGGCTTCCTCGCGCTGACCGAAACGGTGCACGGCACGCAGGCGGCGGGCGAAATCCAGCGGACGCGTTACCGGGCGGGTACGTACCGCCAGATAGACGTCGACCGGTAATCCCTCGTCCTGCGCCCAGGCGCGGAAACGATCGAGCATGTAAGTCAGGACATCGTCGACCAGGCCTTCCGCCTTGGGCAGGTCCCGGTGCTGGGAGGCCGCCAGTTCCAGCAGCTCGCGCAGATCGAGATCCAGCTCGCCCTTGATCAGGATATTGAGCACGCCGATGGTGGCCCGGCGCAGGGCGAACGGATCCTTGGCGCCCGTGGGACGCTGGCCAATGCCGAAGATGCCGGTCAGCGTGTCCAGACGATCCGCCAGCGCGATCGACAGTCCGGTGGATGTCCTAGGGATCTCGTCGCCGGCGAAGCGGGGCAGATACTGCTCATGGATGGCTTCGGCCACGGCTTCCGGTTCACCGTCGTGGCGCGCGTAGTAAGTGCCCATGATCCCCTGCAGTTCGGGGAACTCGAGCACCATCTCGGTGACCAGGTCGCACTTTGCCAGTTGGGCTGCGCGCGCGGCTGCCTGGGAATCTCCGTCGATCTTGCCGGCAATGAAGCGGGCGACGACTTCGGTACGGGCGGCCTTGTCGGCGAGCGAACCGAGTTCGCGCTGGAAGACGACATTGGCCAGCGACTCGCGGCGGCTCTCCAGCGTCTGCTTGCGATCGGTCTCGAAGAAGAAGGCGGCGTCGGCCAGACGCGGGCGAATGACCTTTTCGTTGCCGTAGATGACCTGCTGCGGATCTTCGCTGTCGATGTTGGCCAGCGTGATGAACTGCGGCTTGAGCTTGCCGCCGGCATCGAGCAGGTGAAAGTATTTCTGGTTGGCCTTCATCGAGGAGATCAGGCACTCCGCCGGCACTTCGAGGAAGCGTTCATCGAAGCTGCCGGTCAACGCTACCGGCCACTCGACCAGTCCGTTGACTTCTTCCAGCAGGTCTTCGTCGATGACCGCCTGGGCGTCATGCACTTCCGCCTCGGCCAGTACCTGCTCGCGGATACGTTCGCGACGGCGCTCGAGGTCCACCAGCACGTAGGCATTTTCGAGCGCGGTTTCGTAGTCGTCCGCATGGGCGAGCTCGATCGGCGTGGGGGCGTGAAAGCGATGGCCCCGGGTCGTGCGGCCGGACTCCAGACCCAGCACGCTGGCCGGGACGACCTGATCGCCATAGAGCAGAACCAGCCAGTGCACGGGGCGTGAAAATTCGATGCGCGAGGCACCCCAGCGCATGTTCTTGGGAACCGGCAGGGCATGAATGGCGGAATTGACGATCGCCGGTAGCAGCGCCTCGACGGTATCTCCCTGCTGCTGTTCACGATAGCCGAGCCAGGTTCCCTTGTCGGTCTCCAGGTGGATCAGCTCATCGACCGTCACGCCGCAGGAGCGGGCGAAGCCTTCGGCGGCCTTGGTGGGCTGACCATCCTTGAAGGCTGCCGCCAGCGCCGGGCCACGCTTCTCGACCTCACGATCCGGCTGCTTGCCGGCGAGGGCTCCGATGCGCACGGCGAGGCGGCGCGGGGAGGCAAGCGCATAAGCCTCGCCATGGGGAACTTCGGCATCGTCGAGGCCCTTGACGATGCCGTCGCGCAGAGCAAAGGCGAGTTTGGCGAGTGCGCCCGGCGGCAGCTCTTCGACGCCCAGTTCGATCAGTAGGGTGTTGACTGCCATGCTCATGCGTCTCCCTGAGTGGTTTCTGACGATTCCTGCAGCAGCTCGCGGCGCAGGGCTTCCGGCGCCATCGGGAAGCCTGCAGCCTCCCGTGACGCGTAGTAGGCGTGGGCAACCTCGCGGGCCAGCGTACGCACTCTCAAGATGTAGCGCTGACGCTCGGTAACCGAGATGGCGTGGCGCGCATCCAGCAGGTTGAAGGTGTGCGAGGCCTTGAGTACCTGCTCATAGGCCGGCAGCGGCAGGTTGGCCTCGAGCAGCTTGTTGCACTCGGTCTCGCAATGGTCGAACGCCTCGAACAGATAGGGAACATCGGCATGTTCGAAGTTGTAGGCCGACTGCTCGCGCTCGTTCTGCAGGTAGACGTCGCCGTAAGTGACGCGGGTCCCGTCGGGAGCGATCGTCCATACCAGGTCGTAGACGCTGTCGACGTCCTGCAGATACATGGCGATACGTTCGAGACCGTAGGTCAGCTCGCCGGTCACCGGGAAACACTCGATCCCGCCGGCCTGCTGGAAGTAGGTAAACTGGGTGACTTCCATGCCGTTGAGCCAGACTTCCCAGCCGAGTCCCCAAGCGCCGAGCGTGGGCGATTCCCAGTTGTCCTCGACGAAGCGGATATCATGGACTCGCGGGTCGATACCCAGACGTTCCAGCGAACCGAGGTAGAGATCCTGCAGATCCTTCGGCGAGGGCTTCATCACCACCTGGAACTGGTAGTAGTGCTGCAGGCGGTTGGGGTTTTCCCCGTAGCGGCCATCGGTGGGTCGGCGCGACGGCTGGACATAGGCTGCGTTCCAGCTCTCCGGGCCGATCGAGCGCAGGAAGGTGGCCGGATGAAAGGTGCCGGCACCCACTTCCATGTCGAGAGGCTGCAGCACGACACAGCCCTTTTCCGCCCAGTATTGCTGAAGGGCCAGTATCAGCCCCTGAAAGGTTTTCGCATCTGCCGTCGAGTCTGTCATTGACTGCGCACCGTTGCCCATGAATTCGTGAGCCGCCAAGTATACAATTAGCGCTCAATCGGTTATAGGCACCGCCGCCAATCGGCGTCGAACGGGTTCGCGACGGTTTCCGCAGCGGCGGCGGCTGCATTCGACGACCGAGTCGAGACAAGAGGAAAGCGACATGATCGTAGTCACCGGCGGGGCCGGCTTCATCGGGGCCAATCTGGTCAAGGCACTCAACGCGCGCGGCCACCAGGACGTCTTGGTAGTCGACGATCTCAGCGACGGCACCAAGTTCGTCAATCTGGCGGACTGCACGCTGGGCGATTATCTCGACAAAGACGATTTCCTGGCGAGAGTGAAGGCCGAACTGTGTGGTGAGACGCGAGGCGAGACCGGTGGTCTGCCGCCGATCGAGGCGATCTTCCACGAAGGAGCCTGTTCGGATACCACCGAGTGGGACGGCCGCTTCATGCTGGAAAACAATTTCGAGTACTCCAAGGTGCTGCTCGAGTATTGCCAGGCCAAGCGCATTCCGTTTCTCTACGCGTCTTCCGCCGCCACCTACGGGGGAAGCGAAGTGTTCGTCGAGGACCCGGCTCACGAGAAACCGCTCAATGTCTACGGCTACTCCAAGCTGCTGTTCGACCAGTACGTCCGCGCGCGCTGGGGCGATTTCGACTCGCAGGTCGTGGGCTTTCGCTACTTCAACGTCTATGGCCCGCGCGAGCAGCACAAGGGCAAGATGGCCAGCGTCGCCTACCATCACCATACGCAGGTGCAGCGCGGGGAAAATCCCAAGCTGTTTGGCGCCTGGGATGGCTATGACGCCGGTATGCAGAGCCGCGACTTCGTCTATGTGGGCGATGTGGTCGACGTCAACCTGTGGTTCCTGGATAACCCCGATGTGTCCGGCATTTTCAATCTGGGCACCGGACGCGCCGAGCCGTTCAAGGCGATTGCCGAAACCGCCATCGATTTCTATTCGCGCAACCACGGGGTCAAGAGCGAGATCGAGTACATCGATTTCCCCGACGAACTCAAGGGTCGCTACCAGAGCTATACCCGTGCCGATATCGGACGTTTGCGCGACGCCGGCTATACCGCCGAGTTCAAGACAGTGCGCGAGGGCGTTTCCGCCTATCTGGAATGGCTGAATGGCTGATTCCACGGCGATCAATGCCAAAGCCGGGCCGCGCATCCTCGTCGTCGGTCCCTCCTGGGTCGGCGACATGGTCATGGCGCAGAGTCTGTTCATCACGCTCAAGCAACGCCACCCGGACGCGACGATTGGTGTGCTGGCGCCGGGCTGGTCGCTACCGATCCTCGAGCGCATGCCGGAGGTCGATGAAGCCATCGCGCTGGACGTGAAACATGGCGAGTTCGGCTGGAAGACCCGGCGCGAGGTCGCACGCTCGCTGAAGGGGCGTTTCGATCACGCCATCGTGCTGCCGCGTTCGCTGAAGTCGGCGCTGGTGCCGTTTCTGGCCGGCATCCCGCGCCGGACGGGGTTCACCGGCGAACAGCGCTACCTGTTGCTCAACGACCGCCGCAAACTCGACAAGGCGGTCCTGAATCAGACCGTCAAGCGCTTCGTCGCACTGGGGCTCGATGCCAAGGAAGCCGTACGCGGCAACTTCGCCCTTCCCCATCCAAGGCTCAGCGTCGACTCTCGGCATCAGGACGAGCTGCGGGAGTCGCTCGGTCTGGGAGAGCGTCCCGCCATCGGCATGATGCCGGGGGCCGAATATGGGCCGGCCAAACAGTGGCCGCTCGAACATTTCCGCGAACTCGCCGAATCCCTGATCGGCAGGGGATATTCGGTCTGGGTCATGGGCGGGCCAAAGGACGCCGAGGCCGGTGCGGTCATTACCGAGCGTCTCGAGCACGCTCATAATCTGTGCGGCAAGACCCGACTGGCGGATGCCGTCGACCTGCTTGCCGCCTGCGAGCAAGTGGTGACCAACGACTCCGGGCTGATGCACGTGGCTGCAGCCGTCGGCACGCGGATCCAGGCGCTATATGGCTCGTCGTCGCCGATCTACACGCCGCCGTTGACCGACAATGCCGAAATTCATTATCTAGGTCTTTCCTGCTCACCGTGTTTCGAACGTACTTGCCCGCTGGGGCATCGCAACTGTTTGAGGCAGATGGCGCCGGCTACCGTGGCGAGCGCGATCGACGCATGATTCGATGGCGCACCTTCTTACTAATGATCATTTGAGTATTCTTTCGTGAACAACCATAGCTTTCCTTGGGCTATCGACCCCTCATGCCGGTCGCCGCGATGGATCATGCTAGTCAGTGCGCTTTGTCTCGCCTGCTATGCCGCCTTCAAGATCCTTTATTCTCCCATCGGGGATCTGGCAGGCAATCTAACAGCGCTGCTGGGACTTGTGCTGCTGTTGACATACGGGCAGCAGGAGAGGAAGAGCGCAGTCTGGGGCATTCTGCTAGCTGCTGTCGCCATCCAGATTCTGTCCTGGTACTTCATGACCGGATCGCATCCCGCCTGGGTCAACGATCATCCGGAAATCGACCGCCTGGCCAAGATATTTTTGTTTCTGCCCGTGGCATGGATACTATCCGGCTCCACAACCAATACGCTGAGAATCTGGCTTCTGGCAAGTCTCGCATTCCTCGCAACAACGCTGGTGCATGGTGGTCTTCAAGACTGGTACGACGGATTCCATGGCGAACGTGTCGGCTTTGGTATCCGCAACAAGCAACATGCAGGCATGCTCTTTGGTGTTGTGCTTCTAGGCTGGTTGGTTTTCTGCCGGCGCATGATCGTCGTTCGGGCGCGTATCGTTGCGTACCGGCTAGCCCTGTGGGGATTAATTTTCTGCATGCTCTGCTTGGGAGTGATCTTCAGTCAGACACGTGCCGTTTGGCTGGCACTAAGCATTTCTTTGCCCCTGCTGGCATTGATCCTTTTTTTGGGGGCACGCAGGTACGAGAGAAAGCGCCCTACGCTGCGAGCGTCTCTAGTGACTGTGGCAGTAACAGCAGTACTGGCAGTACTAGCGTTCTTGCTATTTGGTGATGCGCTGACGGACCGAATGTTTAAAGAGCACAGTGTCATTCTGTCACTCTTGCACGGTGACGTTAGCAATCTTCCCTATTCGAGTATTGGTATTCGAGTGCATAGCTGGCTGGCGGCCACTGACTGGATCGCCGAGCGTCCTCTAACGGGTTGGGGAGGGAATGGCCGCTCGCTAGTGATGGATCACACATCCTATTTCCCTCAATGGGTCAAGGATCAGTTCGGGCACCTGCATAACTATCCGATTGAGATTCTGGTTGCTTATGGGCTACTGGGCTTCCTTGTGATTTCGAGTCTGGTGATCTGGGTTACCAGGGCATGTCATCTGGCCTGGAAAGCTGGCTTCCTGCCTTCGGATATCCACGCCTTTGCCTGGGTCTTTTTCGTGTACTGGATAATCGTTAACCAGTTCGAGTCTTACATGTCCTTCTGGACCGGTGTTTTCGTCTTCAACCTCGTGGTCGGAGGTTTGGTGACCCATTATTATCGTTTTCTCAATATGCAGGCTGCCGAGCCACGAACGATCCAGGTCAATACCGCCATTAAGCGACGATCATGACTCAACGATTTCAGGGTAGAGACCGATGATCGAGTTTGAACCGAGGATGGATCGAGCGAGGTCTCTAGCCGAGATGATGCCGGACGACTGTCGATTACATCTCGAGGGCTATGAGAACTGGACGCTGACGCTACATCTACCGTTAAAGGTCCAACGCTGGAGATTGGCGTCTCCCATGGTTTGGCTTCAAATAGGCGAATGGCACACAAGTTATGCCGTGACACCGCTCCAAGGTGAGGTTGCCATATCGGTACCGCTCTCCACGGACCTGCTGTATCAACCCTTGCAACTGGTTGTGAAGCATGGGTCGTTGGCATCACATGCCGTCAAGGCCATTCTGGCCCCCCGGCCATTGCTGGACGATGGCAATCTTCTAATCGTGGCGCCCCATCCCGATGATGCCGAAATTGCAGCGGGCGGGCTCTATACACAGCTGGCGGACCATACGCACCTGGTGACGCTCTCTGCCGGTGAACGTTTGAACTCACTCGATCGGCAATACATTTCCGCTCTGGATGCAGAGCTTGATACAGCGATCATCAGAAAGGGTGAGGTGCGCAGCTGGAATAGTCACGCTACACCTCGGTTATCCGGTATTCCGGCCGAGCGCAACGTGCTGCTGGGTGTACCGGATGGTCGAGCATGGGATCTCGTGTACCACGGTAGCGACCTGTCGCCTGCCTATCCCATTTCTCAAGCACGTCGCTTCAATACACTGACACTACCGGGAGATACGGCCCCGACATGGCAACGGGCCTCGTTGATTGCTGCACTGACGGTGCTGATCGACCGCTGGCAGCCAACGACTCTGGTTGTGACCGATCCGGAATTCGATAGCCATCGCGACCACCAGGCGGCTGCGCTGGCCGTTGCGATGGCTCTGGAGGCGAGCGTAGTACGGCCGCAACGGTTGCTGTTGTATGCCAATCATTACCGAGACATCCGTCAGCCGCCCGGGCCGGCATTTCAGCCCGCCTGGACACCGCCGCGATGCCTGAGGCGCAAGGTATTCGCGTCGCCGCAGCCTTGCGTCATACCTCTCTCGCTGGAAGAGCAGCGTCACAAGGCGCTGCTCCTGGATGCGATGACTGATCTTTCCCTACGCAAACCGGTGAGTCGACGGCGACGCAAGCTCGCGCGTTTCGAGCGGGCCGAGGATTTTGCACTGGGGCGGGACCGCTATTTTCACTGGGCTGTCCGCAGCGGTGAGTACTTTCAGCAGGTATCATCCAGAGACTTCATACAGGGGCTCCTCGCACGGAAGTGACTGCTGTGCAGAATGAAGTCCTTGAACCGGAAAATTGAACCGAGAAAGAGTCTTGTCAAAGCAACGCATATTACTGATTATTCGCAAACTGAAGATTGGCGGTATTGAACGAGCCACGATCGACATGGCCAATGCCCTTCAGCGGCTGGGCCACGAAGTACACTTGACGGTGCTCAAGGGCGGTGATGCCCTGGCGCCTGACGAGGGCGTCTTAGTGCATCACGTGGATATCGACAAGACCTTTCGCAAAACCGGTATCGGATTCATCTACGATCTTGTCACTCGTCTGTTTCTTGCACCGCTATTACCGGGATCGGGATTTGTCTGGCGTGGCTGGTACGGCGGCAGGTTGTTCAAGCACTTTGTTGAACGGCTCGAAAGTAAGCATGGAGACTTTGACCGTATCATTGTCCGAGGCCAGGGCGCCTTCGAGACCGTCTGGTCTTGGCATGACGCGCGTCTCTGGCAGGTTACGGAGTCATGGCCGGGTCATCGCTCCGGTTGGCGCAGTGGCTTCCTTCTGAAACGACTTTATGCGGGCAAACAGGTAGTGTGCGTCTCGCCTGCCGTACGCGAGCAGCTCGAGCGTCAGCTAGGACACTACGATATTCGACCCAAACGCTGGGCCACCATCATGAACCCCTGCGACATCGATGCCATTCGCCGCCAGGCCGATGAATCGGTGGAGCTGCCGGCCAGGCCCTTCATCGTTCACGTCTCTCGACTTTCCGATGTCAAGCGTCAGGAGTGGCTGATCCGTGCCTATCTGAAGGCCGATATCGAGGAAGATCTGGTCATCGTCGGCGACGGTCCCAGGCGGCAGAGTCTCGAGCAGCTGGCCGACGAGCTTGGCGCTCGCGAGCGCATCCATTTCGTCGGCAGTCGACCCAATCCTTACCCCTGGATGAAACACGCTCGGCTTTTCGTGTTGAGCTCGCGCAGTGAAGCGTTCGGTATCGTGCTGGCAGAAAGCATGATCTGCGGCACGCCATGTGTCGCCGTGGATTGCCCGGGTGGCGTGCGCAACGTGTTGATCCATGATCAGGCCCGATTGATCGCGGAAAATTCTATAGAAGGACTGGCCGTGAAGATTCGTGAAGGGATGAAGAATCCGCCATCGATCGAGGCGGATCCCGAGCTGATTGAGCGTTTCCGTGATACCCGCATCATGCAGCAATTCCTCGACTTGCCAACGACCTAGACGGAGCCATGTCGACACGAAGAGCCGGATACGGGATCATTACAGCTAATTGCATAGCATGCTTATGAGAGTGGTATGCTATACAGAAGAAGAACAGCGTTTGATAATCCCGCCTTTCCTGTACTCGAATATGTAGGCTCTCATGGCGCGCGCTTCACAAACCCACTCGCCTTCTCCTCCGCGCCTGCCCGTCGAGGATGTGGCGTTTCGCGATCTGCTCGATCCCCGCATGAAATGGGGGATCCGGCGTGCGCGCTTGCAGGCGAGTTTGAGAGAGGCTTTTCAGCGCAGCGTTGGCGCGACAGTGGAAGAGTCTCTGTTTCGGCGCTGGGCCACCGGGAAGGCAGGCTGTCGGTGGGCTGAGCGCCGCGGCCTGCCACGGCGATCGATCGAAGCGAGATTGGGGCAGGCGTTGATCGTCCACATCGATCCCCGTGCGCTGATCCGCGACTTCAATGCCAAGGGCGTCGGTGGCAAGCGCCCGTCGTCTTCAGCTTTCATCTGGGACGGCGACTGGGATCAGAGTCGCGGCGACCTGCGTCGCGGCTCTCGCTATCGCTTCATCAGCGACCTCGACGAGCACAGAGACGATCTCAGCCAGACCGAGCGCTTCCGCCAGTACCGTTCGCGGCTCGAGTCGGGGCATCCCTGGTCTTCCTATCAACAGGGCATTCTGCTCGATACGGAAGAAAAGATATTGGCCTACCTGCGAACCTATCTCGGTTTTCTCGACGATATGGCGACCCTAGGCTTCAACGCCGAGCTGGGGAAAGACGATCTGGGCGTTGCCGTCACGCGCGAGGGCCGGTTGCTCAAGATCAACCGCGGCTTGCATCGTCTGGCGATGGCCCAACGCCTGGGGCTGGCGACCATTCCTGTGGTCATCCGTGCCGTCCACCGGCACTGGTGGGAGCGCGTGGTCGAAGGGGAGCGGGGGGAGACGGCGCTGGCTCGAGTCGCCGAGGCGTTGCAGCACACTACTCCCGAAACTCAACCAGGCGAGCGGGACCCCGGCGAGGACCTGGGGCCCATCGAGTGGCCAGCGCCGCGCCACCCGGACCCATGTGCGGACGAGCTCAGTTGACGCCGTTCCAGAGCCGCTCCTGCAGAAGATTCTCGCTGCGCATGCGCTGATTCATTTCTTCCAGCGAATAACGTTCCACCAGCGTCGGGATCGACGAGAACAGCGATACCCCGAGCCCGGCCCGATGGTCAGGGATGGTGTAGTTCATCGCTTCCAGTAGCGTCGGCAGCACGTCCACCATGCTGGCTGGCCGCTCGATGACGCGGGGGCGCAGGCCGTTGCCCAGCATCATCAGGGTGTTTTCTCGCTCCTCGGCAATCAGATCCTCCCAGGCGGAGTTCTTCATCGAGAGGTGATCGCTGGCCACCACGACCAGCGTATTGTCCAGCAGCCCTTCGGATCGAAGCCGCTCGATGAAATTCCTGACCAGCCAGCCGGTACATTTGATCGAGTAGAGAATATCGGTCCCGTCGAAGGGGCCCTGATTGTCGATACAGGATTGCGACGGATTGCCGAACGGTGGGTGTCCGGCCAGCGTCAGACCGAAGAAGGCGTAGGGCTTGTCGCTGTCGTGCAGGTGCCGGATACGCTTCTCGGCCAGGCCGAGCAGCGTGTCGTCATAGAGCCCCCAGTCGTTGAGGTAACCGGCGGGGGCCTTGTCTTCCAGTTCGTCGCGACCCAGAGCCGTATCGAAGCCGTGGCCCTGATAGAACTTCGCCTTGCCGGCAAATTTCGTGCTGGCGCCGCCCATGTAGGTCAGGTCGTAACCCCGCGCGTGGAGCAGGTCGCCGAGACAGGCGACGCCGGGGAGCACGTCCGACAGCGGCTCGAACTGGTTATCGTGCATCAGGCCCGCCGGCATCAGCGGCACTCCGCACTGGCTGGCGACCATGCCGGCCATCGTCCAGCCCGTGTTGTCGAGCTGCTTGACGCCGCGAAAGACCACGCCTTCCTTGCCCAGCTGCGCCAGATCCTCGTAAGCGTTACCGAAGCGTTGGGTATCGCTGTAGGTGCGCTCGGTGCTCTCCATGTAGATATAGATCAGGTTTGGCGGCTGGCGCGGCGCGGCGACGATTTCCGGTGGCTGGTAACGGTCGTTGAGCCAGGACTCGTCGTCGTCGATCGCCGAAGCGCCACGGAGCGACAACCCGAACAGCAGCGGATTGAAGGCGAGCAGAAACAGGCTCAAGACCCGTTCCCACAAGCGCCAGCGATGGTCGGCCCGCACCAGCCAGGTCACCGCCATCAGCATCACGATGGCCGCCATCGTGTAGATCACGCCGGCAATCTGGCGGTCGGTACTGCCGTTCTCCTCGATGCCGGCCTGCAGGTGAAAGATCACCGCGCCCAGGTCGAGTTGACCGAAGCTGTCGTCGAGATAGATATAGACCCACCACAGCACCAATGGCAGCAGCGACCATGGCCACGCCTTGCGCTGCGTGGCGCGCTGAGAGACATGCCCCCAGCGGAAGTGATAGCCGATAGCGAGCCAGCCCAGCGTGATGGCGACGGGCGTCCACCATGGCAGTACCCAGACCACCATGATGGCGTAACCGATGCAGAGGCCGATATAAGTGAGTGCACACCAGCGTCGAGTGTTACGAGAGATGGTCATGACGCGCTTCGATCCGTGAACGTCGTGTTCTACCGGTGCCGGGTCCGGGCACCGCATGAGGAGTCGTTATGACTCTATCATGACGAATCCAAGACAAGCAGGTTAGCGACGAGTTCCCGGCGCTATCGTGAACGTCGCAATGCCAGGTCGTCGGCATGGCGTTCCATGGCGAGCTCGATCAGGCGTGTCACCAGCGCCGGATAAGTCATGCCGCTCGCCTGCCACAGCTTGGGGTACATGCTGATGCGGGTGAAGCCCGGCAAGGTGTTGATCTCGTTGACGACGACCTTGCCTTCCGGCGTGAGGAAGACATCGACCCGAGCCAGGCCGGCGCATTCCAGCACCTGGAACGTGCGCACCGCGAGCTCGCGGATCGCCTCGCTGGCATCAGGATCGATATCGGCGGGGACGGCGATCCTGGCTGCATCGTCGTCGATATACTTGGTGTCGTAGGAATAGAAACCGCCCTCGACCACGATCTCGCCGCAGACGCTCGCTTCGGGGGCGTCGTTGCCCAGCACCGCGCACTCGATTTCGCGTCCGACCACGGCGGATTCGACCAGCACCTTGTGATCGAATGCCAGGGCCAGGGCCAGCGCCTGCTGGAACTCGGCTGCGTTCTCCACCCGGCTGACGCCGACCGACGACCCCTGGTTGGCCGGCTTGACGAACAGCGGCGTGCCCAGCTCGTCGCGCAGGGCGTCGAAATCGGCGCTGGCGGCCGTGCGGCGGGTCAGGGTGACGAAAGGTGCCACCGGGATGCCGGCATCGCGCAGCAGGCGCTTGGTGACGTCCTTGTCCATCCCGGCAGCCGAGCCGAGCACGCCGGAACCGACGAAGGGCAGATTGGCCATGCGCAGCAGCCCCTGCAGCGAACCATCCTCGCCCAGCGTGCCGTGAACGATGGGGAAGACCACGTCCAGCTGGTTCAATGCCCCTTGAGACGCCTCGGTGGCGATCAGCTGCCGGCACTCGCGGCCGGGCACCAGGGCGATATCGCCGGCGGACGGGTTGAGCGCAATGCGTCGAGGGTCGTCGGCATCGAGCAGGAAGTCGGCCGCATCGTTGATATGCCACTGGCCTTGCTTGTCGATGCCGATGACCGTGACCTCGAAACGCTCGCGATCCAGCGCATCGACGATGTTCCTGGCCGATTGCAACGACACTTCATGCTCCGCCGATTTGCCGCCGCAGATGACGCCAACCCGAATCTTGCTCATAGTTCTGCTCCACTTCGCTAACGATCTCGACGCCGCTCGGCTGCGGCCTGTCGGGCGTCATGATGCCACGTTCCCGCTGTGTAAGTATTGCCCGGGCAGGCCGAATACCGGCTGCCTCGCTCAACCGGTGAATCAGCGGGCAGCGAGGCGGCGATAGAGGGCGAGATAGGCTGCGGCCATGGCCTCGGGGGTGAAGTCGGCGAGACGCTGTCCGGCAGCCGTGGCCAGGCGTCGGCTGCGCTCGGGATCTTCCAGCAGAGCCATCAGCGCCGTTGCCAGCGCCTCCGCATCACCGGGAGGCACCAGCAGCCCGCTGACGTCGTCCTCGATCAGGTCCGGAATGCCGTCGACATCGCTGGCCACGATCGGCACGCGGTGGTCCATGGCATCGAGCAGCGTCGAACCGAGCCCTTCGTTGCGTGAAGGAAACGCGAACAGCGTCATGATCTCGAGATAATCGCCGACGTTCGGCCGGAAGCCTTCCCAGATCACGTTATCCAGATCCGCACTCCCGGCCTTCAGCGCTTCGCCATCGGCGCCATCGCCGAGCAACAGGAAGCAGACGTCCGGATGCGTCTCGCGCAACTGTCGCGCTGCCTCGAGCAGTACCCGCTGCCCCTTGTGGCGATCCACCAGCGCGCCGATATGGCCGATCACCCTGCGTCCGGCGAAGCGTTGGCGCAGCTTCGCGACCTCGGTGGGGTCGCTCGGCTGGCCGGAAAGCACGCTGGGAATACGGACAACGGGGCACCAGTCCCGCTGGCGAAGATGGGTTTCGATCACCGAGGAGATCGCCACGGCGGTCGCCGCGCCGCGATAGGTCCAGCGGTTGAAGCGCTTGTCCTTGACCGGCTGCGGGACACGCCGGGTCAGAATATACGGCGTTCCGCGCAGGTGACGTTCGACCCACGCCCAGTGCACCGCCTTGGCCTCGTGAGCGTGGGTCAGGCTCGCGCGCGGGCGGTAGGCGTGGCCGGCCAGCGCATGATCGGCGTCGATCAATTCGATATCCGTGTCGGCCAGCGCCGCGCGCATCGGCGAGTCGCGCCGGCAGACCAGGCTCTGTTCCACGCTACCCTGTTCATCGTCGATTCGAGCCAGTGCCTCGATCAGCAGCAACGTCTGGCGCTCGCCGCCACGGAAGCCCCGGGCGAGATTGACGTGACGGATATGCAGCGGTTCGCGTGGCATCGGCTCACCAGATCCGGTCGAAGTCTTCGGCGTCGCGAACCTTCGCGTCGCGTTGGAATTCGAGCAGCTTGGCGTATTTCAGGTAGGCGTTGACCGCCGCCGACAGCGCGACGGAGACGCCATCGAGCCCGCCGAGGAAACCGCGCTGGAAAACGTATTTGCGCACGAAGGCATTGGCGCCATGCAAAAACGGTGAGAAGGCGTTGGCCCGCTTGCCCTTGAGATACATGATCTTGGCGGCACGATTGGAGAAGCGGCCGCTGGCCTTGCCGAACAGTTCGCCCAGATTGGCGAACGAATAGTGTTCCAGATCGGCGTCCAGGCGTCGCGGATGCGTCGCCTGGACGGAAGCGTGCTGACGGCTGTCGGAAAATTCGGTGCGATCGCGATCGAAGAGCCGAATGCAGTAGTCCGGATACCAGCCGCAATGGCGGATCCAGCGGCTGCCGATGAAATTGCGGCGACGCAGCGCGTAGGCGTCGTGGCTGCCGGCTCCGTTCGCCTGGACATCCAGATCGAGCGCCTGGATGGCCGCCACGGCGTCGTCGGTGAGCCGCTCGTCCGCATCCAGCGACAGCACCCAGCGGTGGCTGGCGGCACGCGGGCCAACGTTCTTCTGCGGGCCATCGCCCAGATAGGGCTGGTGAATCACGCTGGCGCCGAACGCCTCGGCCCGGGCCACGGTGTCGTCGCGGGAGCCGGAGTCGACGACGATCAGTTCATCGCACACCCGCTTCAGCGAGGCCAGGCAGGCCTCGATGTTGTCGGCTTCGTTGAGCGTAATCACTACGCCGGTGATGGCGGCCATGAGCGGTCCTGTATCGTCGATGGATAGGCCTATCGAAAACGACAGCGGGCGTCGCGACCCGCTTCGTCGCGACGCCCGGTGATCGGGCTCCGAATAGCGCCTCGGGCATTGTAGCGCTGACAGGGCTATCGATAGAACTGACGGAACCACTGCATGGCTTCGAACACCGCCGGGGAGAATTCGGCGTCCTCGATCGGCTTGAGCTGTCGATCGACGATATCCCACTGCCCGGTGCCGTCGACCACGGTAATGCGATCCGGCTCGATGATGCCGTAATCGATGTAGCTGCTGGACTGAACCCAGGGGTGATCGATCCCGGGGGCGAGAAGATCCTTGCCCATGGCGTAGTCGGAGAGCGGGTTGGTGCAGCCCAGGGCATGTCGCATCAGCATCGGCGCGACGTCGAGATGACTGGTCATGCCCTCGACGCGGCCGGGCTCGACGCCGGGGCCGTTGACGATCATCGGCACGAGGACCTGCGGCGAGGCGAAGTTGCTGTTGTGGCCCCAGTAGTTTCTGCCGAAATCGTTGAACGACTGACCGTGGTCGGCAGTGACGACCAGCATCGTGTCGTCCCACTCGCCCTTGGCCTTGAGATCGGCGATCACCCGGCCGAGCAGTTCGTCGTCGTAGTGGACCGAGTTGCGATGACGATTGAAGTAGGGCGTTGGATCGGTATCGGGACCGAGGTCGAGGTAATCCATGCCGTTGGTCGAAGGTTGATACGGCTGGTCGGCGCCCTCTGGCACGTCGTAGCCATGGGGCGCGTCGTAGAACAGCATGCCGAACCAGGGAGCGTCGTCCTTCTGTTCCTGCTGATCGAGCCAGTCCAGCCAGTCCTCGGTCATCTTCTGGTCCCGGCCCGCCGGCGACTCCCCCGGCGTACTAAGTCGCAACGGATCGACCGAAGAGAAGATCGTGCGATCGAAGCCGACACCATCGAGGCTGGCCGACGAGAAGATGCCCAGCGCATAACCCTGCTTTTGCAACTGGGTGATCAGCAGCGGCGGCGTCTGGGTGTCGTCCAGATAGGCGTAGTAGTTGCCGGTGAGGCCGTAGAACAGGCTCATGGTGCCGTTACGGGTGGCATTGCCGCCACTGTAGTGGTCGAGGTAGCGCCGACCGCTGTCGTTCAGTGCGGCATAGAGATTCGGCGTGTTCTCGGGGCCATACTCATCGGCGCGCCAGGAGTCGATCAGCACCACCAGGACGTTGGGCGGATCCTCGGCCTGGCAACTGAGCGGGTTCTTGGGCCAGTCGAGATTCTGTGCCTGCTTGGTGTCGATGTCGGCACGTTCGGCGCGAGCCGCGCGGGGATCCAGCCAGCCGTGCTTCTCCATGAAGCCTTTGGCGGTGGCCGGGAACAGCAGCGGATAGATGCCGACCTGCTGGGTCACGCTGCGCTGATAGCGGGCGTCGGCGACGATATGCAGTGCATGGCTGGCGATCAGCGTCACCAGGATCGTGCCGCAGGCGAGCCCTGCCGGCAGCCGCTGGCCGCGCCTGCCCACGATCAGACGATGGGCAAGCCAGCCTTCGAGTGCCAAGGCGACAGCCACGCAACCTACGACCACCAGCCAGGTGGAGGTGGCGAAACTGAAGATCTCGCCGTTCTTGTCGTTCAGGAACAGCGACACCATGAAGGCGTTCACATGAAAGCGATACTGGGCATAGACCACCGTATCCAGCAGCAGCGCGCTCAGACCCAGCGCACCAAGCAGCGTGGCCGGCAGCCATAGCCAGCGCGCCTTTGTCACGACGGCCAGCACGGCAAGCGGCAGCCAGCCAAGCAGCACCAGCATGCCGAAGTGGCCGATCCAGGTCAGGATCAGATAGGCGATTCCCATGGGGTCATGGGGAATCGCGAGATAGGGCACGTAACGCAGGGCGATCAGCCAGACGAGCGGTAGTTGAAACAGGGCAAAAAGCAGGGTGCTGCGCCAACGGCGCCTCAGCGTGTCTTGCATGCAGGGTCAAACCTTATCGTGATCCGCCGGAACGCTCCGATAACCATCGACGAGGGCGGTGAAAAATGGTTCCGCGTTGGCGGGTGAGAAACGCAGGAGAGAGCGCTTGAGCCGTAACAGATTGCGCTGGCGCCAGGCGCCTTCCGAGCGCAATCGACAGCGGTCGAAATCTATCAGCCAAACCTTATCGTCGGCTGAAACGAGCAAATTGCGCGCATTGAGATCGACGTGGTCGAGACCGGCATCGTGAAACCGCCGAATGGTGGCGCCGACATCGGCGAGCAACCGCGGCGAGGCACTTGCCAGGCGCTCTGCCAATGCCTGGCTCTTTGTCAGGCGCTCGGTGATCAGCGCGGCGCGATAGGTGATACCGCGGCGTACCACGATGGCTGCCACCGGCGCCGGTACCGGCAGCCCCTGTTCGAACAGGGCGCGTGTCAGGCGCATTTCACGGAAGCCGCGGGTGCGCTCGAGTCCCGTCCAGAGATAGTTGGCCTGGCTGACCTTGGCCGCCATGCCGCCACGGCGATAAGGCCGCAGCACCCACTGATGGTCGTCCACCGCGAGAAACTGGCTGGCGCCGCGTCCCGGCGCCGAGCCGACCACCAGGCCGCGTTCGGCCCAGGCATCCGGGTCGAGCCACGCTTCACCGAACGCAGGTAGAATCGGCAGGTCAGGCTGAGCGAGACGCGCAGGATCGTATAAGATATGCGCGTCTCGATGATGATAGGTCGATAACGACATGACCGATCCTTGACGTTGGGCCTGGTGCGTTTGAATCGTAGCGGGCCGGCGAAAAGAGACAGAATAGACGGCAACGAGCCGCCGGGGCGCATTGTAACCGGGCAACCCCGTCACCGCATGTCGGCGTTTCACCGCCCGGGACCCATCGAACATCGCAAGGAAGCCGTCGTGACTGAAGATTCGCAAGCGCCGTTAGCCGTGATCGCCATTCGTCAGGTGGAAAAGAGTACCGGCGCCAGTCGCAACGCTTTTGAACAGTCCATCGCACTGAAAGCGCTGGGCTATCGCGTGGCGATTCTGGCCGAGCGCGGCCGGCGCGAGCTGGCGGAAGCGGCCGGCGCCGAGCTGGTTCGGCTGAAGCGCTGGCCGTTCAAAGGGCCTTTTCGGCGCTTCTGGTTCAATCGCCGGGTGCAGGCTTGGTGTCGGCGTCATCGACCAGCCATGCTGGTCAGCCATGGCGATGTCGAGACGCCCGATGTCGTCTACATGCACAACTGCGTCCATCTCGCCAGCCAGCGCATTCACGGGCGCGATCTGCCACCGGGCCATGAAGTTGCCGCGATTCACGATCACGTGCTGAAAGGCGGCAAGTTCCGCCGTTTGGCGGTCAATTCGCGCATGATGGCTAATGATTTCCGTGATCGCTATGGCATCGACGAGTCGCGAATCGAAATCAGCTACCCCGGCTACGACCCCGAGATATTCAATCTCGAGCGGGCCACGGCAGGACGCCCGGTGCGGCGACGCGAACTGGGTATCGATGACGACACCCGGCTGATCGGCCTGATCACCTCCGGCAACTTCACCAAACGCAACGTGGCGGGATTCGTCGAGATGGCGGCCGGACTGGATCAGCGCTTGCCCGGCCGGTGCCGCTTTCTGGTCGTGGGCAAGGACGACTTTTCACCCTATCAACGCCAGGCTGAACAAGCCGGCATCGCCGAACGCTTCATCTGGCGCACTACGGTCAATGACGTCGAGACGCTCTACGGTGCGCTCGACATATTCGTTCTGCCGGCCCATATCGAAGAGTTCGGACGCGTCTCGCTCGAGGCCATGGCCTGTGGCACGCCGGTATTGCTTTCTTCCACCACTGGTGCCGCCGAGCTGCTCGAGGCCGACCACGCCGACCTGATCCTGGAAAGTCGGGACACCAAAGCTTGGGTCGATCGTCTCGAGCGTCTGGTGACAACAGCGGACCTCGAAGCGCTGGGAATGACACTCTCGGCACTGGTGAGCGATTACTCCTATCGCCGGCAAACCGAAAAGCTGCGCGCCTCATTTAACACGTTGTGAGCGATTCAGCCCAGTTGACGGTCAAAGAAAGCCGTCAGCTCGGCGACATAATTCGCCAACGTGTAATCTCTAGCGACCTGTTCGCGGGCACGTAGCGCGATATCACGCCGCAATGGCGGGTTTTCAGCCCATCTCAGCAGGATATCGGCAATGGCTTCAGGGTCGAGCACTTTGGCTTCGACGAGATCGTCGCGGCTGGGCGAGTAGACCTCTCGCGGGCCGGCGATGCAGGCCTCTCCATACTGGGCCAGAACGCGGCGTGGCCGGGTGGGCTCGAGAATTGCCCCATTGCGCGCATCGAGAATGGATTCCGGCAGGCCATCGGCATTGCCGACGACGGTGGGCAGACCGTGGGCCACGGCTTCCTGCACGACGTTACCAAAGGGCTCGCGCCAGGAAGGGCACATGAAGGCGTCGAGCTGAGAGTAGAAGCGAGACATGTCGGCGACGGGCCCGCAGAACGTCACGCTATCGATCAGCTTCCAGCGTTCGGTCCACAACTTGAGCGTTGGCTCAAGCGGCCCTTGTCCCGCGATCCAGAGTTCGGCAGCCGGATATCGCGGCTTGAGCGCTCGCAGAGTCTCCAGGGCGATCATGGGCGCCTTCAATCCTTTCAAGCGGCCGGCGAAACCCAGGCGGAATCGACCTTCGGGGTGCGTCGAGGCCTGCTGCGGCAGGTCGATGGCGTTATTGAGTGTCATCGCGGGCAGGGCGGGATCGAGCCCCCACTTGATCTGCAGGATGCGGTGGGCGGCCTTCGAGATTCCGAGCACGCCTGATAGATTGCGGATGTAGGCGCGCAGGCTGGGATCGTCGTCGGCCAGCCATGCACTGCCGCGTTCGAAGTGGTAGATGGGGATCTCCCTAGGCAACGCCAGGGGGTGACGCGAGATCTTGTTCCACACCAGTAGCGCGCTCGGGGCCAGATCCATCAGCAGCCGTTTCTGGTAGCGCTCCCGCAGCCCCAGGATATCGGGACGCTTGAAGCGGCTTGTTCCTTTGATGCTGTGCAACCTGTTCTCTAGGCCCGAGTAATAGGGATCGAGGTAGGGATGCACGCCATCGGTCTGCAGCAGTACGTGGCTATCCTGTTCTTTCGCGTAACAGTCGAAGAATCGGGAAAAATAGCGCTCGACGCCGCCCAGATTCCTGAGGCTGACCAGATGGGCGATACGGTGGGAATTAGAAAGCGAGGGGGCGTCTTGCATCATGGGCGGCGTGTCTCGAAGGTCATGTCTCGAAGGTAAGGTAGCTGGCGCCATGATAACTCTAGTTCACCATTCTGCGGGTCACACCCGGGGTCGCTTCCGTTAGAATACCCGCTTGATTCGCCGGGAATTCGGTCAACCCCATGAAGCATTCTCTGCCAGAGCAGCCTCGACACATCGGCATCCTGCGCCTGTCCGCGCTGGGCGATGTCTGCAATCTGGTCCCCACGGTGCGTGCCTTGCAGCGCCAGTGGCCCGAGGCTCGCATCACCTGGATCGTCGGCAAGGCCGAGTACAGTCTGCTGGATGGGCTCGATGGCGTCGATCTCGTCGTGTACGACAAATCCACCGGGTTCAAGGGCATGCGCGAGATATGGCGCCAGCTCGCGGACGTGCGTTTCGACGTGCTGCTGCATATGCAGCAGGCGTTGCGGGCCAGCGTGCTGTCGCTGGGCCTCAAGTGCGATGTCCGCGTGGGCTACGACAAGGCGCGGGCCAAGGACTGGCAGCACTGGTTCACGCATCGCCAACTGGCGCCGAATCCACGGGCGCATGTGCTGGAGTCCTTCATGGATTTCGCACGGCTACTGGGCGTCGAGGATACACGCCTCGACTGGTCGCTGCCGGTGCCGAAGGCCGCCTATGACGAGGCCCGCCAGTTGACCGGCGATCAGCCCTATCTGGTCATCAGCCCTTGTGCCAATCCGCGCCTGCGCAATTTCCGCAACTGGTCGGCGGAGGGCTATGCGGCGGTCATCGAGCACGCCTGGCAGCGCCATGGCCTGAGAACCGTGATGAGTGGCGGCGGCAGCCCGCAGGAGCGCGACATGGGCGAGCAGATCCGGCGCTTGTGTCCCGATATCGAGATCATCGACGCCATCGGCCGCACCTCGCTCAAAGGCTTGCTGGCCCTGCTCGATCGCGCCCGCGTGGTGATCGCGCCGGATTCCGGCCCGGTTCACATGGCCAATGCGCTTGGCACACCGACGCTGGGACTGTACGCCACCACCAACCCGGATCGTGCGGCGCCGTATCTGTGGCGGGACCATGTGGTCAATCGGTACCCTGATGCCGTTCGCCGCTATCTGAAAAAGCCCATCGAGGCCGTCAGCTGGGGCACACGCGTGCGTCACGCCGATGCCATGGCGTTGATCACGCTGGACGACGTGGTCGAGCATCTGGATCGGCTGATAGCCGCAACGAGCGATACTGCCCAGGCCGAAGACGTAACGGAGCCCCCGCATGAAGATTGATCTGTCGCAACTGGAGCATGCCCGCCTGCTAGTGGTGGGTGATGTCATGCTCGATCGATATTGGCACGGCGGCACGTCACGTATTTCTCCCGAGGCGCCGGTCCCGGTGGTCAAGGTGGAAGACGCCGACGATCGCCCGGGCGGGGCGGCCAACGTGGCACTGAACATCGCTTCCCTGGGAGGACAGGCCAGCCTGGCCGGAGTGGTCGGAGACGATGACAATGCCGGCCATCTCGAGCGCGCGCTGGAAGCCGCCAATGTGAGTGCTTACTTTCACCGCAGCGCCGACGTGCCAACGATCACCAAGCTACGTGTCATGAGTCGCAACCAGCAGCTCATTCGTCTCGACTTCGAGTCGCCGCTGTGGAATGTCGATACCACGCCGCTGATCGAGAAGGTCCAATCGGCGTTGGGTGATGCCGATGTGGTGATCCTGTCCGACTACGGCAAAGGCAGCCTCAACCGGGTCGAGGTATTGATCGCCGCCGCCCGGGCCGCCGGCAAGCGGGTGCTGGTCGACCCCAAGGGCAGCGATTTCAGCCGCTATCGCGGTGCCAGCGTGATCACCCCCAACCTGACCGAATTCGAGGCGATCGTCGGGCCGTGCGCCGATGACGCCGAACTGGCCGAGAAGGGCGAGCAGCTGCGGGCGACACTGGAGCTTGAAGCGCTGCTGGTCACGCGCAGCGAACGCGGCATGACCCTGATCCGCGAAGGTCTCGCGCCGCTGCATCTGCCGACCCATGCCCGCGAAGTCTTCGACGTGACCGGTGCCGGCGATACGGTGATCGGTGTGCTGGGGCTGGCGCTGGCGGCCGGCCACGGCTTCGGCGAGGCGGTGATGCTGGCCAATCTTGCTGCCGGGCTGGTCGTGGCGAAGCCCGGCACCGCGGTGCTCTCGGTGGCGGAGCTCTACACCGCGCTTCACGGCGACAGCCTCGCCGAGTACGGCGTCATCGAGGAAAAGCCGCTCATCGGCGCGGTGCGTGCGGCTCAGGCAAGAGGCGAGCGCGTGGTGATGACCAACGGCTGCTTCGACATCCTGCACGCCGGCCACGTGGCGTATCTGGAGCAGGCCAAGCGCCTGGGCGATCGCCTGATCGTCGCGGTCAACGACGACGCCTCGGTGGCGCGGCTCAAGGGGCCCAAGCGGCCCATCAATACCCTGGCGCGCCGGGCCCAGGTGCTGGCGGGGCTGGCGGCGGTGGACTGGGTGGTTCCCTTCAGCGAGGACACGCCGGCGCGGTTGATCGAGGCGATCCTGCCGGACCGGTTGGTCAAGGGCGGCGACTATCGCCCCGAGGATATCGCCGGCGGCGAAGCGGTCATCGCCAACGGCGGTGAAGTGCTGGTGCTGGGCTTCGAGGATGGTGTGTCGACCACCACCATGATCGACACCATTCTCGACCGCGAGCGCTGAGCCGCGGTGCGTTCCCGTTCCGGACGATCGTCGCGACTCGCGCGCTGGCTCTACTCGCTGACGATCACGCTGCTCTCACCCCTGATATGGTGGCGGGTATGGCGTGAGTGGGCGCCCACTCACAGGCGCCGAGAACGCCTGGGTTTCATTCAGGTCAGCGGGAGCCGCCCGCGTCTCTGGCTGCACGCGGCCTCGGTGGGGGAAGTCGTCACGGCAACGCCTCTGATTCGGGCGTTGCTGGAGGATCATCCGGATCACGACCTCGTCATCACGACCATGACCGCCACGGGCGCCGAACGTGTCCGCCAGACGTTCGGCGATCGAGTTACTCACCATTTTCTCCCGCTGGACTTTCCCGGTAGCGCGCGGCGCTTCATCGCGCGGTTGAATCCACGCCTCGCGATCATCGCCGAGACCGAGCTCTGGCCCAATCTGCTGGCGGCCTGTCAACGGCGGAACGTGCCGGTGGTGGTCGCCAACGGTCGCTTGAGTGCGTGCGCCTTTCGCCTCTACCAGCGCTTCGGCGCGCTGAGCCGAGGCATGCTCGAGACGATCGCCTGGATCGGTGCCAAGTCGGCGCTGGATGCGGCTCGTTTCGTCGAGCTGGGTGCGCCATCGGCACGAGTGGCCGTCACCGGGGCGTTGAAGTTCGACCTCGACGTGGACGAAGCGACTCGGCAGGCCAGCCGGCAATTGCGGGCAAGCTGGGGGCCGCGGCCGGTCTGGATCGCGGGCTCCACCCATCCGGGCGAGGAGGATCAGGTGTTGATCGCCCACGCCGCGCTCAGGCGCCGCTTCCCGGACGCGCTGTTGATCCTGGTGCCACGCCATCCGCAGCGTTTCGACGAAGTGAATGCTCACTGTCTTAAGGCGGGCGAGCGGGTGCAGCGTCTGAGCGCCGGCCCTGCGCTGACCGCTTCGACGACCCTGCTGCTGGGCGACACCATGGGCGATCTGATGGAGCTCTACGGCTGCGCGGATGTGGCCTTCGTGGGCGGATCGCTCTCGCCGATCGGCGGGCATAACCTGCTCGAGCCGGCGGCGCTGGGCGTTGCCGTGGTCAGCGGCCCCCATCTGGACAACCTGCGCGAGATCGCCGATACCCTGGCGCAGAGCGATGCGCGAGTTCAGGTCGAAAACGGCCAGACGCTGGGAGAGATCCTCGTGGCCCTGCTGAGCGACGACGCGCGTCGACACGAGCTGGGCGAAGCGGGGCGAGCGGTCGTGGCCGCCAATCGCGGTGCGCTGGCACGAACGCGAGCAAAGATCGCTGCACTTCTGAACGTTTCGTAACGTTATCCAGGGGAATCACCGAAGGCTTGGTCTGTCAGAAAAAAGCTCGGCCCGTCAGAAGCGTGTCAGATATGACTGCGACAATCTTCCCAGGGCTCGGACCTTTTGGCTGATGGATGTTCCCGTATGTATCTTCGCCCGGTTCAGGGAAGGCACGCTCGAGCCCTACGTCCACTACGTGCCGCTGGCCGATGACTGCAGCGATCTGGAAGCCAAGATGGATTACTACATCGCTCATCCCGACGAAGCGTAGGCGATCGTGCGCAATGCCAACGCGCACGTGGCACAGTTTCTCGATCCGCGTCGCGAACGGCCGATTTCGCTGCTGGTGATGCACAAGTACTTCGTGCTTTCCGGTCAGTTCGCCGCTGAGCCCTCGCCGCTACGGCTGGACTCGGGGTTCAGCGTCAATGCAGCGAGAAACAACTGGGCGTGACGATCCGCCAGTGCCTTGAGATCGCGGTCGTAACCCCCGCCGATGACGGCGGCAACGGGAATGCCCAGGTCGCGACACCGCGCGAGGACGAACCGGTCCCGGCGGAAAAGCCCCTCGGTACTCAGCGAGAAATGCCCCAGCCGATCACCGGCGTGCACGTCGGCGCCGGCGTCGAACAGCACGAACTGCGGCCGGAAATCGCTCAGGATCGGATCGAGTTCCCGGGCGAGGCAGCGCAGGTAGGCGTCGTCGCCGGTCCCCCTGGATAGCGCGACGTCGCGATCGCTCTGGACTTTCTCGAAGGGGAAGTTGGCCTCGCCATGGATCGAGAACGTGAAGACTCTCGGTTCATGGCGGAAGATCCAGGCGGTGCCGTCGCCCTGATGGACATCGCAGTCGACGATCAGAATCCGCTCGAGACGATGTTCGGCCAGCAGGTCATGTGCCGCGACCGCCAGGTCGTTGAGCAGACAGTAGCCGCTGGCACGATCGGCATAGGCGTGATGGGTGCCGCCAGCGCTGTTGAGCGCCAGGCCGGTTTCCAGCGCCGTCTGCACGGTGGCCAGCGTGCCGCCCACTTCCAGCAAGGTGCGTTCGACCAGCGCCGGCGACCAGGGAAAGCCGCTGGGCGTGCGTCGGGTGGTCGCGATTTCGCCCAGGTAGAATCGCTGCAGGTAATCTGCGGTATGAGTGCGCAGTAGCGCCTTGCTACTCGCCGGGCGCGGCGTCATCCAGCGAACCTCGTCGAGAGCATCGAACCCCAGCGTCGACAGGCGCTCTCGCAGGGCGCGGAACTTCGCCATCGGGAACGGGTGACGCTCGGGCCATTCGCAGCTGTAACCGGGGTGGTGGATGATCGGCAGGGTCACGATATCTCCTGTGGGTGCGGCGACTGGTCTCTGGTGGCGATGCGGGAATTCGCTACGCTAGAGTCTGTTGACGTTCCAGCGCAAACCGCGTTGCTGCACGTGAAACGCCAACCGACCCTAGGGAAAGATTCCTGCCGCTGCGAGTGTGATGTGATGCGAATTACGGTCTACAGTGCCCAGCCCTACGATCGTCGCTTCTTCGACGAGATCCGAGAGTCCCGGTTTGCCGATGCCGGCTTCGAGTGGCTCTATCAGACGGCCAGCCTCGAGGCCGGCACCGTGGCGCTGGCGGAAGGCAGCGATGCCGTCTGCGTGTTCGTCAACGACTGCCTCGATGCCGAGGTGATCGAAGCACTGGCCGCGCTGGGCATCCGGGCCATCGTGCTGCGCTGCGCCGGCTTCAACAATGTCGATCTCGATGCCGCTCATCGGCTTGGCCTGTTCGTGGCGCGCGTGCCGGCCTACTCGCCGGAAGCGGTGGCCGAGCACGCGCTGGCGATGATCATGACGCTGAACCGCAAGACCCACCGGGCATTCAATCGCGTGCGCGAGGGCAATTTCGCCCTCGATGGCCTGCTGGGTGTAACGCTCCACGGCAAGACGGCGGGCGTGGTCGGCACCGGTCGCATCGGCCTGTGCATGGCGCGCATTCTCAAGGGGCTCGGCTGCGAGGTGCTGGGCTACGATCCCTATCCGAGCGATGCCTTTCCTGCCTACGGGGAGATGGTGCCGCTGGAGGCCCTGCTGGCCCGCTCCGATATCGTCTCGCTGCACTGCCCGCTGACCGAGCAGACGCATCACTTGATCGACGCCGATGCGCTGGCGGTGATGAAGCCCGGCGCGATGCTGGTCAATACCTCGCGCGGGGCGCTGATCGACACGCTGGCGGTGATTGCTGCGCTCAAGTCGCGTCAGCTGGGCGCGCTGGCGATCGATGTCTACGAGCAGGAGAGCGAGCTGTTCTTCCGCGATCATTCGGCGGAGATCATCGACGACGATATCTTCGCCCGCCTGACGAGTTTTCCCAACGTGCTGATCACCGGCCACCAGGGTTTCTTTACCGTCGAGGCGCTGCGCGAGATCGCGCAGGTGACCTGCGCCAACCTGGTCGCCTTCGCCGAAGGTATCGACTGCCCCAATCGGCTCTAGGGCAACCATAGGGCAGCTATCCGGACTCGCGGCTGCCCGACGCTCACGCGCGAAAGGCTATCACGCTTCGAGCAGGTTCACGGCCAGGCGGACGAAGTCCACCGAGGACAGGATACCGACCAGGCGGCCGTCGTCGACGACAGGCAGGGCGCCCTGTCTATGGGAAAGCAGTCGCTGTCCTGCCTCGATGAGAGGCGTATCGATGGGCAGTGTCAGAAAATCCTGATGGATGACATCCGCAAGCGGCACCTGCTTGAGGTAATGGTCCAGGCGGTGCGTGCCATGGTCATTGGCAATCCGCAAGGCTTCCCGCAATACGACCTTCTGGTCGAGCAAGCCTGCCAGATGGCCCTGTTCATCCAGCACCGGCACATGACGTATCTTGTGCTCCCGCATCAACTCATTGCCGTCGAAAAGCGTTTGTTCCATACGCAATGTCACGACATTGTGGCTCATGATGTCGGCTACCGAGCCGAGTTTGGCGGTCGTCATATGGGGGTCCTCTGATCGAAGTCGGGCCTGAAGGACCAGGCCCCTCAGGCAGTCACGCCATCGATATCGACGATGGCCAGGACGACGGAGCCAGTATTCGAACGCCACGCCCCGGATCGAGTCCCGAGCCGGGCCTGGTCGAGACCGGGCGGTCAACACAAGGTCGGTCAAAACAGGGCTGCCGGAGCACGAGGATACTGGCCGTCGCCAGTATATCGGCCGGGAGGGCCATAATTTGATCCCGTGCGGCTTTGATTCTGTGCCGCTGTGATTCTGTGCCGCGTTGATCCTGTGTCGTTTAGACCTAACAACGCGCTCGGCCAGGGGCCCGGTGGTCTCAGCGGGTGAAGCGCTCGACACCGTTTGCGCCACCGAGCAGCAGCACGTCGGCCGGGCGGCGGGCGAACAGGCCGTTGGTGACCACGCCGACGATGGCGTCCAGCGCCGTTTCCATCGCTTCCGGCTCGTCGAACAGCTTGTCGTAGCCGTCGAGAATGCGGTTGCCGTTGTCGGTCAGCACGCCGTCGCGATAGACCGGGGTGATGCCCAGCTTGACCATCTCGCGGGCAACGTAGGAGCGCGCCATGGGAATGACTTCGATCGGCAGCGGGAATCCGCCCAGCACTTCGACCCGCTTGCTGGCATCGGCGATGCAGATGAAGCGTTCGGCGCAGGCGGCGACGATCTTCTCGCGCGTCAGCGCCGCGCCGCCGCCCTTGATCATGCGCAGCCTGGCGTCGATCTCGTCGGCGCCATCGACATAGACCGGCACCGTACCGACATGATTGAGCTCCAGCACGTCGATGCCGTGGGACTTCAGCCGCGTGGCGGTCGCTTCCGAGCTGGCTACTGCGCCGCGAAAATCGTGCCGACGCGTCGCCAGCAGATCGATGAAGTGATTGGCCGTGGAGCCCGTGCCCACGCCGATCACTGCGTCGGGCGTCAGAAGGTTGTCGATGTCTTCGAGGGCAGCGGCAGCGACGGCGCGCTTGAGATCGTCCTGAGTCATGTCGGTTCCGGCAGGCTGAAAGGAAGTTCGAGGCATTCGCTCGGCCGATAGTATAGGGCAAGCGCTTATCGCTGCCGATGGCGCTGGACGCTCGGGGCTGGCGTCTGCTAACAATACGGATCCACTATAACCCGTCGTTTTCGAGGCGGGAGCGCTGCACCCCAGCTGTTCGCCAGGACATACCCGAATGCAACTCGAAGATATCGTCAAGAAGATCCTCCAGGCCCGCGTCTACGAGGCGGCCCGGGAGACCCCGATTTCCCCGCTACCTGCCCTTTCTCGCCGCTTTTCCAACCGTATTCTGATCAAGCGCGAAGACCTGCAGCCGGTCTTTTCGTTCAAGATTCGCGGCGCCTACAACAAGATGGCGCAACTGAGCGATGAGCAGAAGGCCAAGGGAGTGATCGCCGCCTCCGCCGGTAACCACGCCCAGGGCCTGGCGATGGCGGCGAAGCAGATGGGGGTCAAGGCCGTCATCGTGATGCCCCGTGTCACGCCGGATATCAAGGTGTCCGCGGTGCGCGGCTGGGGGGCCAAGGTGGTACTCCGGGGCGATGCCTTCGGCGAAGCGTTGAGCCACGCCCGAGAGCTGATCGCCGAGCATGGCTATACCTACATTCCGCCCTACGACGATTTCGATGTGATCGCCGGCCAGGGCACCGTGGCCATGGAGATTCTGCGCCAGCACTCCGGCCCGCTCGACGCGATCTTCGTGCCGGTGGGCGGCGGTGGCCTGCTGGCCGGTGTCGCGGCCTATATCAAGTATCTGCGCCCGGAGGTCAAGGTGTTCGGCGTCGAGGCCGAAGACTCCGCCTGCCTCAAGGCGGCATTGGAAGCCGGGGAGCGGGTGACGCTGGATCAGGTCGGCGTGTTTGCCGAAGGGGTCGCGGTGGCCCAGATCGGCGAGGCGCCGTTCGAGATCCTGCGCCATCACGTCGATGGCGTGATCACCGTCAACACCGATGAGATGTGTGCCGCGGTCAAGGACATCTTCGATGATACGCGGGCCGTGTCGGAGACCTCCGGCGCGCTTTCGCTGGCGGGGTTGAAGAAATACGTGCAGCAGACCCAGGCGCGGGATCAGGCGCTGATGTGCATCAATTCCGGCGCCAACATCAATTTCGACCGTCTGCAGCACGTCGCCGAGCGTACCGAGCTGGGCGAACAGCGCGAGGCGATTCTGGCGGTGCAGATTCCCGAACGGCCAGGCAGCTTCAAGCAGTTCTGCCGCGTGATCGGCCGGCGGATGGTCACCGAGTTCAACTATCGCTACGCCGATCCCGAAGGTGCGCACATCTTCGTCGGTGTGCAGGTCAAGCCGGGCGGGGAGGATCGCGAGGAGGTCATTCGCCGGCTGCGCGAGGCGGACTATCCGGTCGAGGATCTCACCGACAACGAGCTGGCCAAGCTCCACATTCGCCATCTGGGCGGCGGTCGGCCCAGGGAACGCTTCGAGGAAGAGGCCTATCGCTTCGAGTTCCCCGAGCGCCCCGGTGCGCTGATGAACTTCCTTACTCACTTGCCGGCGGACTGGAACATCTCGCTGTTCCACTATCGCAACCACGGCGCCGCCTACGGCCGGGTGCTGGTCGGGTTGCAGATGCCCAATGGTGACCGCGCCCATGCCGAGGAGCATTTCGACCGGATCGGCTATCGCTACTGGAAAGAGACCGATAATACGGCTTACCGGATGTTCATGGCGTAGACCCGTGGAGACCACAGCGATAAGCCATCGACCGTCAGTGCTCATCACGGAATCGGGCAATGGCTTCGCGCAGAGTCTCGAGTCGTTGCAAAAGGTTGAAATGGACGCTGAAAGTGCCTGAAATCCAATTCAGCCTTTTTGTGTAAATGCCGATACTGTTGGGTAACGAAAAAGGTGTCATCTGGGCCGGAAACGCTCTTGTCAAGATTTTGGCCTGACCCTATAGTCGTGCGCGTCGCTGCGGGGGGCAGCGGCCGAACCCAACGCAGCGGAGTCGACATGAAACGCAAGCCCGACTTGGTAATGGCATTGGTATTGATCTTCGGTGTGGGCGTGGTGGCAACGGGCTACGCGCAGACATTGCTGGGCGCTTGAGACCCGTAATCACTCGAGATCGTCTGGTGCATGGCCGCCAGGCTGTCATCGTGTGACGAAGAGCGCGAGGCCATGGGGTGTGGCTGAAGACGGCCGGTAGCGGAAACGCTGCCGGCCGTCGTCGTTTGCGGGGTTGGCCTGACCTCTCGAGCGTCGCCGATCCTCAGCGTCCTGGCTTGACGATCCGCCGGTCGCTGACGATCGCATCCAGCGGCACATCCCAACTGGCCACGGGTAGCGAGCCGACGCGCTGGCAGTCGTGGGCGAGCCCGATCAGGCGCGGCCTGGGGCGACGGTGACGGACGAAGGCAAAAGTGCGGTCGTAGAAACCGCCCCCCATGCCGATCCGCTGGCCGTCGTCGTCGAATCCCACCAACGGCAGCAGAACCGTATCCAGGGCCCAGGCCGGCAGCCGATTGGCGCGATGGGCGCCGAAGCGGGTATCCGGCTCGGCGATGCCGAAGCGATTTCGCGTCATCCGCGTGCCGGCGTGATAGCGCACGAACCACAGCCGGTTGTCGGATAGCGGGCGCAGTACCGGGAGATAGACATGTGCGCGGCGGGCAACCAGCCAGTCGATCAGCGGTTGCGGATCGATCTCGCCATCGTTGGGCAGATACAGCGCCACGCGTCGGGCGCGCTGCAGCTCGGGCAGGCCTCTGAGGCGGCGACAGAGTTCGCGGGAAGCCAGGCGTCGTTGATGCGGGGTCAGGGCGCGTCGGCGTCGACGCAGTTCGCGACGCAGCTCGCGTCTATCGAGGCTGCCACTGGCGTTCGACTCGCCGATCGGCGATGTCGTGGCGGTCCTGGCAGATTCGGTGGTGATCGTTGCGGTGGTCATCTTGAACGACAAGAGAGTTCCCCAGAGTGCCGCTGTCATTCTGGCCCTGAACCTATTGGTTCAAGGTGGGTGGCCGCAGGCAAGCCTTCAGGCTTTCCGTCGCGCGGACATGCACACGGGCCTGCCTAGCATTTGGCCCCCTGGGTACTGCGCATAGGCTCGAGGGACTTGTAATGACTGGCGCACACTCCAGGAAACCCCACTATCGTAGCAGAGCGACCCTTTTTGCCCAATGACGGATTGAGGTACTCGGGAAAGTTTTAGGGTCTGTTGACGTTTCAGCGCGAACCGCGTTGCTGCGCCAAATGGCGCCAGGCCAGGCGCGGGATGTAGAGAAGGGTGGTTCCCTTTTCCAATCCCGCAACGCCGCATGGCGCCATTTGCCGCGCAACCCGAAGGGCCGGGCCAGTTTTTGCACGGTGCTGCGTTATTCGTCGTTCATTTGGAATGACCAAACTACGCTCCTCACGCCTTGCCCCGCACAAAAACTGGCTCCGGCGCGGCCGTGCATGAAACGTCAACAGACCCTAGGGGAAAGCTTCAGGGGGAAGGGGTCTTCTGATCGGGTTCGCCCACCTTGGCCAGCGCGCGTTCGAGCCTCTCGCTCAGGTCGCTCAGGCTCTGTTCGCCGGCACGATGAGAGTCCAGCGCCGTCAGCAGCTCATGGGTGATATTGAGCGCCGCCATGATCGCGATCTTCTCGGCGCCCAGCACCTTGCCGCGGGCATGGATGCCGTGCATGGCGCGATCCAGATAGCGAGCCGAGCGTTTCAGCTGCTCCTGTTCTTCCGGCGGGCAAGCGATCACGTAGGATTTGCCCAGCAGGGTGACTTCGGTCGTCGGGCGAGGCGTGTCGCTCATGATGTCGCTCCGGGGTGGGCGGTGAAGATCGATGCGGTAAGATGGCAGGCATTCGCGTCGCGGGCCGAGCGGCCATCGCCAGGATTCGGCACGCTGCCTGCGGTCGGTGATCGGCCAGGCCGGGAACGGGTTCGAAGCCTCAGCCGCTTTGCCACCGCGATTGATCCGTCACTATAGAGAGCCGATTATGGGCGGTCAACGCGACGCGCAGCCTCGGCTGCCGCGCTGCTTGCCTGCAAACGCTCGCGATCACCAATCATGGATGCCGACATGTCGATCATCAACGACCAGCTCGATTTTTCCACCGTCGCCAATGTCTTTCTCGTGCATGGCAGCCTGCAGTCACCGGCGTTTCTCGACGGGCGTCTGTGCGCCGAGCTGGGCCTGCACGACGTGAGCGCGGAGCGCTGGCTGGAGGAAGTCTGTCTGGCGCTCAACGTCGAGCAGCCGGAAAGCCGCGACGATGCCGACGTGCTGCTGGGCTGGCGCCGCCAGACGCTGGATGCCCTGTCCGCCGCCGAGCTCAACTTCGAACCGCTGTTGCCGGACGAGCTGTTTGCGCTCTCCGAGCGGGCCCAGGGCCTCAAGGAGTGGACGCAAGGCTTTCTCGAAGTCGTCAACGAAGTGGATGGCGAGACCTACGAGGGCTGGTCGTCGCCCCTGAAGGAAGCGCTGGAGGATCTCGGCCAGCTGTCGGCGATCGATGTCGATATCGCCGACGATCCCGAGAACGAGAACGATCTCTTCGCGCTGACCGAGCACGCCCGCATGGCGGCGATGCTGCTCTATACCGAGCAGCACCCCGGCCAGCCCCAGGTGGAACAGCCGGAAGGCGAGCAGGCCGAGACCGAAGCTGGCAAGGCCGCCGCCAATGACGGTGAAACGCCGCCGTCGCTGCATTGAATCGCTCGCGCCTCGGCATCCGCTGCCCGAGGCACGACGTCGAACAACGCCCACACTCCAGGCGCCGCCTGCGGATTCGAGGCGCAATGATCAAGGAGAACGCATGTTACCCGAGCCGTTACCGCGCCCCGCGCCGATCTCGACGGAAGAGTTTGCCGCTCGCCGCGAACGCCTGATGGCGGAGCTGCCGGAAAGCAGCGCCGTGCTGCTGCCGGGCGCCGCGCTCAAGACGCGCAACCACGACAGCGAATACCCGTTTCGCCAGAACAGCGATTTCCACTATCTCTGCGGCTTTCCCGAGCCCGACGCGCTGCTGCTGCTGTTGCCCGGCCGTGAAGCCGGCGAAGCCATTCTCTACTGCCAGGAGAAGGATCCTGAAAAGGAGGCCTGGACCGGCATTCGCATCGGCCCCGAAGGTGCCGTGAGCGACTACGGCATGGACGAGGCATTCGACAATACCCAGCGCCATAACCTGACCGAGCTGCTGGACGGCCGGCAGACCCTCTACCTGCCGCTGGCGGACAGCGCTGCCATGGGCATCGCCGAGAGCGTGCGCAGCCAATTGAGCGCACGAGCGCGGCGCGGAGCGATTGCTCCCACTCGATTCGCCGATGTCAGCGCTCTGATCCACGAACTCCGCCTGACCAAGAGCGAGGCCGAACTGGCGCTGATGCGACATGCGGCACACATCAGCGCGCTGGCGCACCGTCGCGCCATGCGTGCCAGTCGCCCCGGCCGCTTCGAGTATCAACTGCAGGCCGAGATCGAGCACGAATTCGCCTGGCACGGCGCCCGGGCACCCGCCTACGGCACCATCGTCGGCGGCGGTGCCAACGCCTGCGTGCTGCACTATATCGAGAACGCCGCGCCGCTCGAGGATGGCGATCTGGTGCTGATCGACGCCGGCGGCGAGTTCGATCTCTACGCTGGCGACATCACCCGCACGTTCCCGGTCAACGGTCGTTTCAGCGAGGCCCAGCGGGCGCTCTACGACATCGTGCTGGCGGCCGAGGAGCGTGCCGTGGCCGCGGTGAAGCCTGGTGCCACGCTGGAAGCCATTCATCAGGGCGTGGTGCGCGATCTCACCGCGGGCCTGATCGAACTCGGGCTGCTGGAGGACGAGCTGGAAGCCTGCATCGAATCCCAGCGTTACAAGCGCTTCTATCTCCACTCGACCTCGCACTGGTTGGGGCTCGACGTTCATGACGTCGGCAGCTATCGGGTCGATGGCGAGCCTCGACCGCTGGAGCCGGGCATGGTGCTGACGATCGAGCCTGGGCTGTATATCCTTGATGCCGAAGACATTCCGGCGGCGTATCGCGGCATCGGCATTCGAATCGAGGACGACGTGATCGTCACCGAGGCCGGCGGCGAGGTGCTGACCTCGCAGGTACCCAAGGCGGCGGATGATATCGAAGCGCTGATGCAAGGCCAGGGTTGATCATTTTTTGATCAGGCTCGAGAGTGTCTCGAAAATTACGTAACAGGTGTAACCGGCCTGTAGGCCACGTGATTAGAGGCTTTTGAATTCCCAATCGTAATGGAGAGGCTGGCACAGATGTCTCAAACGCAGCAAGCAACCACGGTCGACGTGGCGATCATCGGCGGCGGGCTCGTGGGTGCCAGTCTTGCCTGTGCGCTGGGCGGCTTGATCGAGGCGGAACGAGCGCGTGCGGGTGAACGGGCGCCGTTGCGTGTCGCGATCATCGAACCCCAGCCGCTGCCCAGCGCCGGCGAAGCCAATGCCTACCAGCCCAGTTTCGATGCCCGCGCCAGCGCGATCGCCTACGGTTCGCGGCGCCACTTCGAGCGGTTGGGGGTCTGGTCGGCGATGGCGACGGAAGCAGCGCCGATTCGGCATATCCATGTCAGCGAGCGCGGTCACCTGGGCGCGACCCGGCTCCATGCCGACGAGCTCGGCGTCGAGGCACTGGGCTATGTCATTCCCAACGCCTGGATGGGGCGAACGCTGCATGCGCGTCTCGAGTCACTGCCGATCGACTGGCACTGTCCGGCACGTGTCGAATCGCTCGAGGCCGAGCGTGGCGGCTATCGTCTCGCGCTCGATACCGGCGAGATCATTCATGCCGGCCTGACCGTGCTGGCCGATGGCGGTCGTGGCGGTTTCAAGGAGCGCCTGGGCATCGAGAGCGAGCATCATCCGTACGAACAGACCGCGCTGATCGCCAATATCGAAGTCAGCCAGGCACACGATGGCTGGGCGTTCGAGCGCTTCACGCGGGAAGGGCCGATGGCGCTGCTGCCGCTCGCCGGCCGCCGGATGGAACTGGTCTGGACCCATCGGCAAGGCGAGGTGGAGAAGACGCTGGCGCTCTCCGATCGCGTGTTTCTCGAGCGTTTGCAGCAGACGTTCGGCGACCGCGCGGGGCGCTTCCGCCGTGTAGGACAGCGGCACAGCTATCCGCTGTCCCTGGTCACGGCACGGGAGACGACCCGCCCGCATCTCGCCATACTGGGCAACGCGGCTCATGCTCTGCACCCGGTTGCCGGCCAGGGGTTCAATCTGGCGCTGCGCGGCGTCATGGACCTGGCAGCCGCCATCGAGTCGGCACGGGCGGAAAGTCGTTCCGCCGGCGATCCAAAGACGCTGGAAGAGTTCGAGGCCGCGCGGGCGGCCGATACCCGGCAGATCGTGCGCTTCAGCGATGGTCTGATCCGACTCTTCGGTATCGATCATGCGCCGCTGGGCCATGCGCGTGCTGCGGGCCTGATCGGGCTCAATGCGCTGGGGCCGCTGCGTCGGACGCTGGCGAGGCGTGCGATGGGGATCGAGCGTTAAGCATGCGAGCCACATCAGACAGGCGAGCCAGGTTAGACAATGCGAGTGCACAGGAGAAAACGCGTAATGGATGACAGCGATGTACTCATCATCGGTGGAGGCATCGTCGGCTCGACACTGGCGCTGCTGCTGGGAGAAGCCGGCTGGCGGGTGACGATCGTCGATGCCGCGCCCGCGCCCGAGGTCGACGAAACCCTGGGGCGGGGTAAGCCGGCATTACGCGTCAGCGCCCTGACCGCCGCATCGCAGCGGCTGCTGACGTCGCTGGATGTCTGGCCCTGGCTCGCCGCGCGCCGGGTGGCGGCCTATCGTGGCATGCAGGTCTGGGATGCCGAGGGCAGCGGCGAGATCGGGTTCGATGCCGACGACGTGGGTGTCGACGCGCTCGGGCATATCGTCGAGAACGAGCTATTGCTGGCGGCGCTGGCGCAGCGCCTGCAGGCGTTGCCCAGCGTGGAGTGGCTGTCGGACGTGCGGTTGACCGGCTACGTTCGCGATGCCGGGCAGGCCGTGATCACGCTGGACAATGGCGAACAGCGCCGGGCGCCGCTGATCGTCGGAGCCGATGGCGCGAACTCCCCGCTGCGCGGCATGGCGGGAATCCCGGTTCGTGAGCGCGATACCGGTCAGGCCGCCATGGTCACCACGGTGCGCACCGGCGTCGGCCATGGCGGTGTGGCTCGCCAGGCGTTTCTCGCCACCGGCCCGCTGGCCTTCCTGCCGCTGATCGTCGAGGGGCGGGACGACCATTGCTCGATCGTGTGGTCGACCACGCCCGGCGAGGCCCGGCGACTGACGGCGCTGGGCGAGACCGACGAAGGGCGAGACCGTCTAGGGATCGAGCTGGCGCAGGGGTTGGGAGGGCGATTGGGCGATGTCGAGGTCATCGACGCGGCACCCCATTTCCCGATTACCCAGCGTCACGCCCAGCGCTACGTCGACGATGGTCTGGCGCTGGTCGGCGATGCGGCCCACAGCCTGCATCCGCTGGCGGGCCAGGGCGTCAATCTCGGGCTGATGGACGCCGCTGTTCTCGCCGAGGAGTGGATCCGCGCCCGGCATCGCGGCGCCCCGCCGGGGGACAGGCGCATCCTGGCCCGTTACGAGCGTCGCCGGCGCAACGACAACGCGGCCATGCTCGCCGCCATGCAAGGCTTCCAGCGACTGTTCGGTAGCCGCCAGCCGGCGCTGCGGCTCGCCCGCAACTGGGGCCTTTCCGGTGTCGATCGGCTGATGCCGGTCAAACGGCTGCTGATCCGTCAGGCGTTGGGCGAATATGGCGACCTGCCCAAGCGGTGTCGGTAATCGAACCCTGTCGTGACCCGCCGAAGTTATGACTCCTCTAAGTTGTGACCCGTCGAACCAAAACGGCTGCCCGATAGGCAGCCGTTTCGCGTCTTTCCAGTCTGATTCCGAGGCGCCGCTCAGGGGGTGGCGCTTTCGCCGCTCTTGGCACTTTGCCCCGATCGAGGCCGCTGCACCACATTGAGCGCCTTGAGCAGGTTCAACGCTTCGCTCAACTGATAATCGTCGGCGGCGACCGGGGTGTCGGGATCGTCCAACACCCGATCGGCATCGCCGTTGAGCAGGTGGCCGCGAAGGCTGGATTCCCGCAGCTGGAATCCGCTGTTCTCTTCGACCTCCAGCCGCCCGCGCACCACGCGGACATCGGGAGCGATGCCCTCGGCCTGGATCGAACGGCCGCTGGGCGTGTAGTAGCGCGCGGTGGTGAGCTTGAGACCGTCCCCATTGCCGAGCGGCATGACCTGCTGTACCGACCCCTTGCCGAAGCTGCGCGTTCCCATCAGCACGGCGCGGCCCTGATCCTGCAATGCACCGGCGACGATCTCCGCCGCGGAAGCGCTGCCGCCATTGATCAGCACGACCAGCGGCACGTCGGGAGCGGTCGTCTTGGCGTGAGCGGTGAATCGCATGTCATCGTCGGCCAGCCGGCCCTTGGTGTAGACCACCAGGCCGCTGGAGAGGAATTGGTCGGCGACGTCGACGGCGCTGGAAAGCACACCGCCGGGGTTGTTGCGCAGGTCGAGCACCAGGCCTTCGAGTGGCCCCGACTTCATCAGCGACGCCAGCGCCTCGCGGGTCTGTTCGCCGGTCCGGCTCTGGAACTGGCTGATGCGCAGATAGCCGTAGCCGGGCTCCAGCAGTCGGCTGGAGACGCTCTCGGACTGGATCGATTCGCGCGTCAGCGTCACGTCGCGGGGTTCCTGCTCGCCGTCGCGCAGCAGCAACAGTTCGATATCGGTGCCGGCCTCGCCGCGCATCAGGTCCACGGCTTCCTGCAGGCTCAGATTGTTGGTCGGAGTGCCGTCGATGGCCACGATGCGATCGCCCGGTTGAACGCCGGCCCGGGCGGCGGGGGTATCGTCGATCGGGGCGATGACGGTGAGCTGGTCGTCACGCAGGCCGACCTCGATACCGACCCCGCTGAACTCGCCCTCGGTAGACTCGCGCAGGTTCTGGAAGGCGTCGGCATCGAGATATTCGGAGTGCGGGTCGAGCTGGCTGAGCATTCCGCGCATGGCGTTGCGCAGCAGCGTCTTGTCGTCGACCTGCTCCACGTAGGTGCGCTTGATCCGCTCGAAGACCTCGGCGAAGGTCTGGACGTCCTCGACCGGCAAGCCGTTGGCGGCATCCTGCTCGGCCTGGCTGGACGCGTTGTCGGCCTCGACATCCTGCGCCTGGGCGGCGGGAGCCAGGCCCGTGGCCAGCACCAGGGTGAACAGCAGCGAGCCGAGAAGCGTGGGGGCGGAAACCGTCTTCGGCATGCGATGTGCTGTCGGGCAGGTCCTTTTGGCGAGCAGACCTGTACCGAAAGGCCGTGGGTTCGGGCGGCTTGAATTCATGCAGTCTCCGCGACTCGTGCTGGATAGATGCGTTGCCGGCGCCGATCTCGACACGCCGAACCCGATGGTTGCGGCGTATGGAAAAGCGTCTGACGACACCGAGCCGGTCCGAGAACGGAACGGCGTTTGATAACCCAGCATAGCGTTTCGCCGGGTCGATGATCCAGCGCTCGATCAGCCTTTGCCGATCCAGTTGCCGGGGTTGATCGGGTTGCCGTTCTGGCGCACCTCGAAATAGAGCGCCGGACGCGATTGGCCACCGGTATTGCCGACGGCGCCCACGGTCTGCCCATTGGCGACCTGCTGGCCGGGGTCGACATCGATCTGCTGCAGGTGCGCGTAGAGCGTCAGGATGCCATCGCCGTGATCGAGAATCAGCAGGTTGCCGAAGCCGCGCATCCAGTTGGCAAAGACCACCCGGCCGGCATGCACGGCCTTGATGGCGGTTCCTGCCGGCGCGCCGATCAAGATGCCGTTGCGGTTCACGCCATCGCCGCTGCCGTAGCTCGAAAGCATCGACCCCTGCACCGGCCACGGCAGATCTCCCTGGGTCTTGCGGATAGCGGTGGAAGGCGGCGGCTTCTTCAGGTTGGCCAGCTCCTTCTGCATGCGATCCAGCAGGCGCTCGACGTGCGCGCGATCCTGGTTGAGATCCTCGAGCCGTGCCTGCTCGCTGTCATAGTGCCCGTCGAGCTTGGCGACCAGCGCCTGGCGCTCCTTCAGGCTCGATGCCAGTTGCTGGCGCTGGCGCTCGAGATCGGACTGCACCTCGCTCAGCCGCGAGCGGCGCTGATCGAGTGCCGCCAGGTTGTCGTCCAGTTGCCGGTTCAGCGAACGGAGCTCTTCGAGTCGCTGCTGGCGGGCCGACGACAGCGCATTGAGATAGTGCTGCAGCCGATCGACCTCGGCCGGATCGTCCTGGTTGAGCAGGAGTTTCAACTGGGGTGTGGTGCCGAGGCGATAGAGCGCATCGAACTGGCGTGCCAGCGCCTCGCGCTGCTGTTCGCGATCGGCGGCGAGCGACTGACGCTGCTGCTGAAGCTTGTCGACTTCGCCATCTAGCTGACGGCGTTCGGTCCGAAGGGCATCCAGGCGCTTGTGGGTCTGGCCGATCGCCGTTTCGACCTGTTCCAGCTCGTCCTGGGCGTCGCCGCGGGCAGCCTGGGTCTCTTCCAGCTTGCCCTGCAGCGCCTGAATGTCGGTTGCCAGACTATCCAGCCTGGCGCGGGCCTCCCGAGGGTTGGCCTGGCCGAAAACGGGGCCGGCCAGCAGCAGGCTGCCGACCAGCAAACAGACGATGCCGCCGTTGACCGGCCCGCGCCGAAAAGCAGACCCATCCCGCTGACGACTCACGTCTGGCGAACCCTGTCATGGTGGATGAAGTGCGGTACGCCGACGTCACGCATCATCGATCAGTACGTTACCGGTCATCTCTTCGGGGATGGGCTGATGCAGCATGTGCAGCAGTGTCGGCGCCAGGTCGCAGAGCCGCCCGTCCGGCTTGAGCCTGAAGGACTTGTGGCGGCCGGCCTGGTTTTGACAAACCTGATTTTTGCAAACATAGACCAGCGGCACCATGAACGTGGTGTGCGCCGTATGCGGATTGCCGGTTTCAGGGTCGACCATCATCTCCGCATTGCCATGGTCTGCGGTGACCAGGCACTCGCCACCGGCCTTCTGGATCGCCTCGACGACGCGGCCCAGGCAGACATCGACAGCCTCGATCGCCTTGGTGGCGGCATCGAGATCGCCGGTATGGCCGACCATGTCGCCGTTGGCGTAGTTGCAGATGATCAGGTCGTACTTGCCATCCTCGATCGCCTTGACCAGCGTGTCGGTCAGTTCGAAGGCGCTCATCTCCGGCTTTTCGTCGTAGGTCTTGACGTCCTTCGGCGACTGGATCAGCGCCCGGTCTTCGCCCTCGAACTTGGCCTCGCGACCGCCGGAGAAGAAGAAGGTGACGTGGGCGTACTTCTCCGTCTCGGCGATACGCAGCTGGGTCAGGCCGTGGCTCGCGGCCACTTCCCCCAGCGTGTTGACCAGATCCCGGGGCGGGAAGGCGACCGGCGCGTCGATGTCGTCGGCGTAATGGGTCAGCGTCACCAGGCCTTTACCGGCCAGCTTGACCTGCTCACCGCGATCGAAACCGTCGAAGTCCGGATTGACGAATGCACGGGTCAGCTCGCGCGCGCGGTCGGCGCGGAAGTTGAGAAACAGCGCGGCGTCGCCATCGGCCATGACGATCTTGTCGCCGTTGGGGCGCACGGCGGTGGCGCTGACGAACTCATCGGTCTCGCCGCGCTCATAGGCCGCGGCCAGCCCGGCTTCGGCGCTTTCGGCGACATGCTCGCCTTCGCCGAAGCGCACCACGCGGTAAGCCTTCTCGACACGATCCCAGCGGTTGTCCCGGTCCATGGCGAAGTAGCGGCCCACCAGCGACGCGACGAAACCGTTCTCGGCGCCGACTAGTTCGGCCAGCCTGGCGTTGGCGCGCTCGATCGAGGCACCGGCGCTCTTGGGTGCGGTGTCACGACCGTCGGTGAAGGCATGCAGGTAGATTCGCTTGGCCCCGCGCGCGGCGGCCAGCTCGGCGACTGCCAGCAGGTGGTCTTCGTGGCTGTGTACGCCACCGGGGGAGAGCAGCCCCATCAGATGGACGGCCTTGCCGTTGGCGACGGCGTCGTCGATCGGCGCGGTCAGCGCTTCGATCGTCTTCAGCTCGTCGTCTTTGATCGCCTTGGTGATGCGGGTGAAATCCTGATAGACGATCCGCCCGGCGCCGATGTTCATGTGGCCGACTTCGGAGTTGCCCATCTGGCCGTCGGGCAGGCCCACGTAAGGGCCGTCGGTATGAATCAGGGTATTGGGATAATCGCGCTTGAGGCGATCCATGACCGGTGTATCGGCGGCGGCAACGGCGTTGTTGGCGCTGTTGTCGTTCTGGCCATAGCCGTCGAGAATCAACAGCGCAACGGGACGCGGAATGCTGGAAGTATCTGCCATGACAAGCCTCGAAAAATCGGATGAACGGCGTGAGTCGTGTCGGAACCTAGCGTTTGGAACCAGAGAGACGCGATGCTGTCATTCTGGAATCAAGGCTTCAGAGGATAGCGCACCCGGCGGGTCGGGTCAGCCATCCGGCGGGAATGGCACGCCCGCCGTCCTTGCCTCGTTTCACCGACGCCCTCGTGTATAATGGCCGGCGCCCGCCAGGAGTCTGCCGGGCTTGGCCGATCGTCGCGAGAAAAACGGGTTTTGAGTCAAGTTCATCGATCGGATAAGGCGAATAGCCCGCTATTTAACGCATCCGATCGAATGAAGTTGGCCAAAAGCCCGGAATTCGCAGCAGATCAGTGCTAAGCCCGACAGGCTCCTAACGGGCCAGGATTTTCAGCCGTTCGCGTTCCGAGCAACCAAGGCGCCATGCCGGATTGCAAGACGCGGTTTGACGCAGACGCGCCAAGGGCGGAGTCGCACGCCATGCCGGCGTTTTGCGATCCCATTGGCCCCAGAATTAGAGTGTCGGCAGACCCATGATCGATCAGTTGTTCGAATTCGTCGAAAACCATCCGCTGCTGGTCAGCGCCTTCCTGGTCGTCCTCCTCGCCTGGCTGGCGTTCGAGGCCAAGCGTGGCGGTGCCTCCGGTGTCTCCACCAACGAGGCCACCTCGCTGATCAACCGCGAAGATGGCGTGGTGATCGATATTCGCGAGAGCAGCGAGTTCAAGGCCGGGCACATCGCCGGCGCCAAGAACGTCCCCCAGGCGCGCCTCAAGGAACGGCTGACGCAGATCGAGAAGTACAAGGACACGCCGGTCATCGTGGTCTGCAAGCAGGGCCAGGCGGCGGGTGCCGCGGTCACCGAGCTCACTCAGGCCGGCTTTTCGCGCGTCTACAAGCTCAAGGGCGGCATGGCCCAATGGCAGGCCGACGGCCTGCCGGTGGTACGGCGCTGATCCCGGCCCGGCAATGAGTCGGCCTGGCCGCGTGGGCCTCCGGCCAGTCATCCCAACGACATTTCGGCCAACCAGTCTGGCTAGTCATTCAGGAACGTAAAGGAAACGCATCATGGCGGAAGACAACAATCAGCAGGGTTCTCAGGACAAGCCGCAGTTGCAATTCTCCCTGCAGCGCATCTACGTGAAGGACATCTCGTTCGAATCGCCCAATGCGCCCGGCGTGTTCCAGCAGCCGTTCAAGCCCAAGGTCGGCCTGGATCTCGACACCACCAGCCAATCGGTGGGTGAAGATCTGTACGAAGTCGTGGTCAAGGTGACCGCGCAGGTCTCCAACAACGAAGACGGCGCGACGGCGTTTCTGGTCGAGGTCGAGCAGGCCGGCCTGTTCCGCATTTCCGGTCTCGCCGGCGACCAGCTCGATCACACGCTGGGCGCCTTCTGCCCCAATGTGCTGTTTCCCTATGCCCGGGAATGCATCGACAGCCTGGTCGGCCGCGGCAGCTTCCCTCCGCTGATGCTGGCGCCGGTCAACTTCGAGGCGATGTACGCCCAGAAGAAGCAGCGCACCGCCCAGGCCAGCGAAACCACGCAGTAAGCCCATGGCCAAGCCGCGTATTCATGTCGCCGTCAGCCTTGTCGCTGGCGGCGATGTCGTTCTGCCGGAAGGGCCGGCTCGCCACGTGGCGCTGGTGCTGAGGCTGCGTGAAGGCGCGCCGCTGACGCTGTTCGATGGTGCCGGCCACGAGGCACAGGCGACGCTGGTCGAAGTGGGTCGCAAGCGAGTCGTCGCGCGCATCGAGCAGTTGAGCGCAGGTAGCGGGGAATCGCCGTTGCGCGTGCATCTGGGCCAGGCGATCTCCAAGGGCGATCGCATGGACTACGCGATCCAGAAGTCCGTCGAACTCGGCGTGGCCGCAATCACCCCGCTCTATGTCGAACATGGCGACGTGCGCCTCAAGGGCGAGCGCGAGGCCAAGAAGCTGGCCCATTGGCAGGGCGTGGCAGTCAGCGCCTGCGAGCAGTGCGGGCGCGCCAGCGTGCCGACGATCCATCCGCCGCAGACGCTGGCACAATGGCTGGCCGGACGGGGCGAAAGCCTCAGGCTGGTGCTGCATCCCGCCACCGACGACAGCTGGCGACAGGCGGATTCAGCCGATTCGGCTGCGCTGCTGATCGGCCCGGAAGGCGGGCTCAGCGAGGCCGAAGTCGAGGCCGCCCGGCGCGGCGGTTTCCAGCCGCTCACCCTCGGCCCGCGTATTCTGCGTACCGAAACCGCGCCGGTGGTGGCGCTGACGCTGTTGCAGCATCACTTCGGGGATCTGTAGCCGAATCCAGCCCGCCTCGAAAAACACCCCGCCATCCGATGTCCGGCTGGCGGGGTGTTTTCGTTGCGAATCGCTGACGGCTGCTGGCGTGCGGCGTCGAGCGGCGATTACAGCTCGAGATCGTACTCGACGATCAGCGGGGCGAACTCGCTGAAGGTTGCGTCGGTATCGATCCAGGCGTTTTTCACGTTGCGCCGGAAGTTGGGGCCGACGACCTGATAGTCGAGGCGCCAGCCTTCCTGGCGGGAACGCGGTACTTCCTGATCGAGCCTGGGCCACCAGGTGTACTGGTTGGCGTCCCGGTTGACTTCGCGGAAGGTATCGATGAAGCCGGTCGGGCCGAATACCTGATCCATCCAGGCGCGCTCTTCGGGCTTGAAGCCGGGCGTCGTCTGGTTGTCGGTCCAGTTGGCCAGATCGAGCGTCTTGTGCGCGATGTGCCAGGTGCCGCAGATGATGTACTCGCGACGCTTGCGAGCCATCTTGTTCAGGTACTCGAGATACTGGGTCATGAACGTCTGCTTGGCGGCCGAATCGTCGTCGCCGCTCGGCATCAGGAAGGTCGCGACGCTGAAGCGGTCGTAGTCCGCCTGCAGGAAGCGCCCTTCGTTGTCGCACTGCTCGAAGCCCAGACCATACATGATGGCCTTGGGGATCTTGCGGCAGTAGAGCCCGACCCCGGAGAAGCCATCCTGCTCGGCGTCCAGGAAATAACCTTCGTAACCTTCCGGATAGAGAATACTGTCATCGAGCTCGAAGCTCTTGGCCTTCAGGTTCTGCACGCAGACGACGTCAGCATCCTGTTCGGCCAGCCAGTCGAGAAAGCCCCGCTCGACGGCCTCTCGGATCCCGTTCACATTGATGCTGGCGATTTTCATACAGTGTTCCTTCTTTGTCGCGCGTGTATGATACCCGAGCTTGAAAGGTTTAGGTAAATGACCGCTGCGTCAGGCCAGGACGAGAGCAGTCTTCAAGAAACATGAGGCAATAGGGAGACCCCGGGGTGAGCGTCGAGATTCAGCCGTATCAGCAAGAGTTCATCGAATTCGCGATCGCCGAAGGAGTATTGCGCTTCGGTGAATTCACGCTCAAGTCCGGTCGTGTCAGTCCCTATTTCTTCAATGCCGGTTTATTCCGTTCCGGCCGTGCGCTGGCCCGTCTCGGACGTTTCTATGCCAGCGCCATTGCCGACAGCGGTATCGAGGCCGATGTACTATTTGGTCCAGCTTACAAGGGTATACCGCTGGCGGCGAGTGCAGCCGTTGCTCTGGCCGACCATCACCAGCGCGACATGCCCTTTGCCTTCAACCGCAAGGAAGCCAAGACTCACGGTGAGGGCGGCAATATCGTGGGTGCCGAACTGCGCGGCAAGGTCCTCATCATCGATGACGTCATCACGGCCGGCACGGCGATCCGCGAGGTCATGCAGATCATCAACGATGCCGGAGCCCAGGCCGCGGGTGTCGTGATCGCGCTCGATCGTCAGGAACGTGGCCAGGATGCCGACGGTCTGAAGCCGCACAGCGCGATCCAGGAAGTCGAAGCGACGTATCATATGCCGGTTGTGAGCATCGTCAACCTCGACCAACTGCTCGCCTATCTGGAAACGCGCGAACCCCGCAGCGGCGAAGATGGCGCTTCCATTGCCCAGCATGCCGAGGCGATCCGCGCCTACCGTGATCGCTACGGCATCATCAGCGACTGCTGATCCTGCAGACCGTGACGAGGCAGGGCGTTCCGAGGCTCTCGCCTGCTACGATTAGCCGCAGCCTCGTCGTCGTGGCGTGTTACAAAATGTTTAAAAAACAGCGTTTGATAAACTCGAAAATTATGCCACGCTTACGCCGTTAGTCCAATGCGATTTGGCGCCAATTTCGGGAGACGCATCATGATCAACCGCAGCAGGATCAAACCCTGGGGCTTTGCCCTTGCCACAGCGACCTTCATGTTCGCCAGTCAGCAGGCGATGGCGCTGAGTGTTTCCGCCAACGGCGGCGATGAATCCTTCGGTGTCGAAGCCAGCCAGACCATCTTCCCCACCTTGCGGGCCGGTGTCGGCTATCTGAACACCGATGACAGCGGTCACAATGCCAAGGCCTACTCGGGTTCGCTGATGTTCACACCGTGGCTGCCGGGCATCGACCTTTCCGTGGGTGGGCGTTACCAGTATCAGGATACCCACTATGGCAACGGTGGCGGTCTGGGGCTCGGCGGCTCCGCATTCGTCGATACGCCCATCCCGCTGACCTCGATCGGCGGCTATGGCTTCTACACGCCGGAAGGGCTGGCCCACGGCGACATCGACAAGAGCTACGAGTACGGCGCCCAGGCGCGGGTCAACATCATCTCGCATACCTACGTCTATGGCGGCTATCGCTACATGCGTACCGACTTCGACAACGACAACGGCCATACGCTGGATAGCGGGCCGGTGTTGGGCGTCAGCGTCGGGTTTTAAGGTATTCGAGCTACGAGCTACGAGCTACGAGCTACGAGCTACGCCTGGCGTCGGTTTCGGGGCGCTGAAAACAATCGGCGTCCCTTCCTGAGAGCAGGCTTCGGGTTCTGTAGCGAGGGCCGGCTTCGGGGCTCTGGAGCGAGAGCCGGCTTCGGGGCCCTATAGAGAAAGACGCCGATTGCGTATGATGCGAGAGTTACCCGCCTCCGAGTCGGCCGCCATGCTTGATATCGTGCTCTATGAACCCGAGATTCCGCCCAACACCGGCAACATCATCCGGTTGTGCGCCAACACAGGCTTTCGTCTCCACATCATCGAACCGATGGCCTTCGAACTCGACGACAAGCGCCTGCGACGCGCCGGGCTCGACTATCACGAATGGGCGCGGGTTCAGGTCCACGCCAACTGGGCCGCGTTTCTCGAAGTGGTAGGGCCAGAGCGTGTCTTTGCCGTCTCCACGCGGGGGCGTCATGGCTACAGCCACGTTCACTACCGTGAAGGCGATGCGCTGGTCTTCGGCCCGGAAACCCGTGGCCTGCCGCAGTCGATGCTCGAGGCGCTGCCGCCCGCGCAGCGTCTGCGCCTGCCCATGCTGCCCGACAGCCGCAGCCTCAACCTTTCCAACGCCTGCGCGATCATCGTCTATGAAGCCTGGCGGCAGCTGGATTTTGCCGGGGCGGTGGATCTCTAGGCGTCGAGGCTTCAGTTATGCAGCCCCCGCGTCATGTACACGCTATAGGGATCTTCAACGTAGCTGCCGAACGGTTCGCAGTAGGTGAATCCGAACGCCTCATAAAGCTTTCTGGCCGGGGCGAAGTGCGCCATCGGCCCCGTTTCCAGACTCAGCCGCTGCAGATCAGCGGCACGCGCTTCCTCGATCAGGTGTGCGAGTATCGCCCGCGCCACGCCTTTGCGTAGATGGCTCGGATCGGTACGCATCGACTTGATCTCGGCGTGCTTTTCATCGAGGCGCTTGAAGGCGCCGCAGCCCAGCAACTCGTTATCCTCCCATGCGGTGTAGAAGTGAACGTTCGGATGGCGTAGCCCATCGAGGTCCAGCGCATGGCGGCTTTCGGGTGGCGAGTGGGGCTCGAAGTCCTTGAGGTGGAATTCCAGCAACGCGGCGATTTCGGGGCCGCGTAAATCATCTCGTATGATTTGCATGAGGTGTATCATTCCCGGAAATACTTCACTCGTGACTGCGCACGCGAAACGCTTTGTTGCGCAATGCTCGAAATCCTCACATAGCCTACTATGCTCCGGTTTCTGTGCGTTGCGCGCCTCGCGTTTCATCTTGCTCGTCAACGGGTGAAGCACTTCCTTCTCCGTTTTGTTTTCTCTGCGATTCTGCCCTCATGTCCGATATTCGCCAACGTCTCGCCAAGCTCAATCCGCGCCAGCAGGAAGCGGTGCGCTTCATCGACGGCCCTTGTCTGGTGCTGGCGGGTGCCGGTTCCGGCAAGACCAGCGTGATCACCACCAAGATCGCCTATCTGGTCCAGGAGTGCGGGATGAGCGCGCGCAAGATCGCTGCCGTCACCTTCACCAACAAGGCGGCGCGCGAGATGAAGGAACGCGTCGGGCAGATGCTCAAGGGCCGCGAAGGGCACGGCCTGACCGTATCGACCTTCCACAACCTCGGCCTCAACATCATCCGCCGCGAGCTCAAGACGCTCGGCTTTCGCCCCGGGTTCTCGCTGTTCGATCCGGAGGACGCCAAGGCGCTGCTGCGCGACCTGATGCAGAAGGAAGCGGACACCGACGCCGAGCAGATCAACGCGGTGCAGAACCGAATCTCCCAGTGGAAGAACGACCTGGTACTGCCGGGGCCGGCGATCTCCCACGCCGCCGACGAAGACGAACAGTACGCCGCACGAATCTACGAAGCCTACAACCGTCATCTCAAGGCCTACAACGCGGTCGACTTCGACGACCTGATCATGCTGCCGGTGGTGCTGCTGCAGACCGACCCGGAGGCGCTGGCACGCTGGCGCAAGCGCATCCAGTACATGCTGGTCGACGAGTATCAGGACACCAACGTCAGCCAGTATCAGCTGGTCAAGATGCTGATGGACGAGCGCGCCACCTTCACCGTGGTGGGCGACGACGACCAGTCGATCTACGCCTGGCGCGGGGCGCGGCCGGAGAATCTGGTGACGCTGGGCGAGGACTTCCCGCGGCTCAACGTGATCAAGCTGGAGCAGAACTATCGCTCCACGGCGACGATTCTGCGTGCGGCCAACACCCTGATCGCCAACAACCCGCACGTCTACGAGAAGACGCTGTGGTCGGACATGGGTCAGGGCGATCCGATCCGCGTGGTGGTCAACCGCCACGAAGAGGCCGAGGCCGAGCGCGTCGCCGGCGAGATCCTGACCCGCCGGATCAAGGAGCGCGCCGAATGGCGCGACTTCGCCGTGCTCTATCGCGGCAACTTCCAGGCGCGACTGCTGGAGCTCAAGCTGCAGCACCACCAGATTCCCTACAAGCTTTCCGGCGGTACCTCGTTCTTCTCGCGCAACGAGATCAAGGATTCGATGGCCTATCTGCGGCTGTTGATCAATCCTGATGACGACAACGCCTTCCTGCGCATCGTCAACGTGCCGCGCCGCGAGATCGGCCCCGGCACGCTGGAGAAACTCGCCAACTACGCCACCGAGCGTAGCGCCTCGATGTTCGCTGCCTGTCATGAGCTCGGCCTGGAGCAGGTCCTGCCGACCCGCGCCGTCGAGAGGCTGGGGCGCTTCGCTCACTTCATCGACGGCGTGCGCAAGCGCATGGACCAGGGCGACGCCATCGCCGCGATTCGCGAGATGATCCGCGACATGGATTACGAAGCCTGGCTCTACCAGAACGCCAGCGCGCCGACCATTGCCGAGCGCCGCATGGCCAACGTCTGGACGCTGATCGATCAGCTCGAAAAGTCGATGCATCGCGACGACGAGGACGGCGAAGCCAGCGAAGAAACCGACGATGTGCAGTCGGCCATTTCGCGGCTGGTGCTGCGGGACATTCTCGAGCAGCAGGCCGAAGAGGACGACTCCGACCGGGTCCAACTGCTGACCATGCACGCCTCCAAGGGCCTCGAGTTTCCCCACGTCTATCTGATGGGGCTGGAAGAGGAGCTGCTGCCGCACCGCAACTCCATCGAATCCGGCACCGTGGAGGAGGAGCGGCGACTCGCGTACGTCGGTATCACCCGTGCCCGGCGCACGTTGACCCTGACGCTCGCCCGCCAGCGCAAGGCCTACGGCGAACTGCTCGACTGCACCCCGAGTCGCTTCTTGGACGAGCTGCCGGCGGACGACCTCGAATGGGAAGGTCGCGCCGACAAGGAAAACCCCGAGAAGAAACAGGAGCGGGGCCAGAGTGCGATCGCGGGCCTGCGATCGCTGCTAGGCTAGACGTATTCAATCCCCATTTACGCCGACGAGAATGCCGATGAACACCACCGAGCTGTGGCAACAGGCCCGCGACGAGGCGATGACGATCTCTCGTCAGGAGCCGCTGCTGACCCCACTGATGCTGGGCGCGGTGCTCAACCGCTCGACGCTGGGTGCCGGTCTGGCCTATCGACTGGGCCAGCGCCTGGCGCATCCCGATCTGGCTGCCAATCAACTGATCAAGCTGTTCGACGAACTGCTGGACGGCGATCCTGCCATCAGCGATGGCATTGGGCAGGATCTCGCCGCCGTGATCGAACGCGATCCGGCGATTCGCCAGGTCACCGAGGTGCTGCTCTATCTCAAGGGGTTTCATGCGCTGACGGTGCATCGGTTCGCGCATGTGCTGTGGCAGACCGGGCGTCGGCAGATGGCGCGTTACCTGCAGAGCCGCAGCTCCGAAGTGTTCCAGACCGATATTCATCCCGCCGCGCGGATCGGCAATGGCGTCTTCATCGATCACGCGACCGGGGTCGTCATCGGTGAAACCACGGTGATCGAGGATGAGGTTTCACTGCTGCAGGGCGTCACGCTCGGCGGAACGGGGAAAGAAGCGGGGGATCGCCACCCCAAGATTCGGCGAGGCGTGTTGATCGGCGCCGGCGCCAAGGTGCTCGGCAATATCGAGATCGGTGAAGGCGCCCGTATCGGCGCCGGATCGGTGGTGCTGAAGACGGTGCCGCCTCATACCACGGCGGTGGGCGTGCCGGCGCGCGTTGTCGGCGATGCCGGTTGCGCGGCACCTTCACGGGAAATGCAGCACTGCCTCGACAAGCCGCGTGATTCGCAAAGGTCGGCGCAGCCCGCTCCCTCCAGCAGCAAGCTCTGTTGTGGGCGCTAGCGCAGCGATGCTAGCAATCTAGCCTCAGGCGATCCGAGAAAAAGCCCGCCAAGTCGACGCTATCCAGCGCGTCCAACCACGCCACGGCAAAACTGCCCGGACCACGCGCCGTTCGCTCCGCCTGTTCGGCTGCGGCGGCGGCGTGTGCATGGGCACAGATCATCGCGTCCAGCGGCGTATCGGAAACGGCCAGATAGGCGGCGATCAGTGCCCCCAGGGCGCAGCCGGTTCCGGTCACCCGCGGCTGCCACGCGCTCCCGCCGGCAAGGCTGATCGTCACGGGATTGCGGGCGTCGGCTAAACGTCCCAGCAAGCGATCGACCTGGCCGGAAATGGCGATGCCCTCCGTTCGCTTCAGCAGATCGTCAGCAGCGGAGAGTGCATCCCGGGATTCATGCTGCGTATCGACCCCGCGGCCTCGCGTATCGGCCTCGGCCAGTGCCATGATCTCCGACGCATTGCCACGAATCACGGCCGGGTGTTGCGCCATCAGTTCGTGACTCACCTCTCGCCGCAACGGCAGTGCCGCTGCCCCGACCGGATCGAGCACCCAGGGCTTGCCCGCTGCATTGGCGGCACGGCTGGCCCGTCGCATCGCGGTCAGGCTATCCGTATTGGGTGTACCCAGATTGATCAGCACGGCGTCTGCCGCTGCGGCCAGGTCTCCGGCTTCCTCAGGATGATCGGTCATCGCCGGAGAGGCTCCCGCCGCCAGCAGCGCGTTGGCGACGAAATTGACGGTGACCTGATTGGTCAGGCAATGCACGAGCGGCGCCCGTTCGCGCAGGCGATCACGTGTTGCCAGCAGGCGCTGCTGCCACTCACGCGTCTGGAGCGGTGCCTCGGTCATGCCGTCACTCGCTTTCATCGACGATGTAGTCGACGGCTGCCTTGACCTCGCCATTAGTGAGATCCGCGTTGCCACCCTTGGCCGGCATACCGCCGACGCCGTTGATCGCATTGGCATACAGCTCATCCATGCCTTCGTCGATCCGTGATTGCCAGGCGTCGTTGTCGCCGATCTGCGGCGCGCCACCGCCGTCGTGGCAACCGGCACAATTGTCTTCGAAGATGGCTTCACCGTCGGCGGCCTGTGCCGGTGCTGTCAGACTCGAGGCCAGCAGGATTGCCGTTAACGGCAGAGAAAATCTCAAGCGCATGTCGTCCTCGTCGTCGGTCGTGTCGTTCGTTTCTTGTGTCGTCGCCTTCCCAGTATAATCGCACTCCTGCATGGCGAAAGCCGACACGCCAGCCGAGTGGAGCATGGCTGGACAGCCAATGGCCAAGCGGTTAGGATGGCCGCGCTGTTTGCGGCAGCTCCCCGGCCACCCCGGTCATCGCCGCTGCGGCACGACGTATGTCATCGCGCGCCCATAGCTCAGCTGGATAGAGTACTGCCCTCCGAAGGCAGGGGTCGCAGGTTCGAATCCTGCTGGGCGCGCCATCTGGACTTCCTGAACGTTCCGAGAAAGTCCAAAATCGAAAGAAAAACGCTTATAAATCAGTAATTTTTAGTCCTGACCCTTCCTAAGCGTTCCTACCGAATCCAGCCGCAATGTGGTATAGATCAGGGTATATACCCCTGTTCGGAAAACCTCGCTATACCCCGATGCCGCTAACTATCAGAAAAATCGAATCAACCAAGCCAGGCCCTAAAACGATCACCCTCATTGATGGGGCGGGATTACAACTTGTGATTTCGAACACAGGGAGCCGAGGCTGGCGTTTGCGCTACACGCGACCCAACGGCAAGCGCAACATGATGAGCCTGGGGAGTTATCCCGAGGTGACGCTCGCCGAAGCCCGAGAGAAACGCACGGACGCCCGCCGGCTGCTGAGCCAGGGCATCGATCCGGTCGAGCAGCGCAAGCAGGATAAACGCGAGCAGCAATTCTCCCAGCAGAATACCTTTCGAGCGCTCGCGCATGAGTGGCACGCGACGATGGCACCAAGGTGGAAGGCCAGCTCCAAGCGATCCAAGGAGAGCATCCGGTCGCTCGAGAACTACATCTTTCCGACCGTTGGAGACAGACCCATCGAGGCGATCAAGCCACTTGAGTGGCTGGAGCTCTTGAAGCGTCTCGAGCACGCCGGCAAGTTCGAACAGCGGCGCAAGGTGCATTCGTTTTGCCGCGATATCTATCGCTTCGCCGTGATCACCGGCCGGGCCTCACACAACCCACTCACCGACCTAACCGGTGCGCTGACCCCACATAGGCAAAAGAGCTTTCCACACGTCTCGCAGGAGGAATTGCCGGCGCTGGTCGAGGCCATCGAGAATTACCACAACCCGCTGGTGCGTATCGGGCTGAAACTGCTGCTGATGACTGCCCTACGGCCGGGCGAGATGCGCCAGGCGCGATGGCAGGAGATCGATCTCGAGCGCGCGATCTGGAGCATCCCCGCGGAGCGGATGAAGATGGGGCGATCACATCGGGTACCTCTGCCCAGCCAGGCTGTCGCCGAGCTGCGCAAGCTGCACGTTATGACGGGCCAATACGGCCTCCTGTTTCCCGGTCGCAACGACCCCACCAAACCCCTATCGGACGCTGCCTTCGGCGTCGCGCTCAAGCGTATGGGCTACCAGGGCCGGCACGTGCCACATGGATGCCGGCATGTCGTCGCAACGGGCCTCAAGGAGCTAGGTTATCCCGGCGAGTGGATCGAGATGCAGCTCTCGCACAAGCTCCCGGGCCTGCAAGGCGTCTACACCCATGCCGAGCATATGACCCCCGAACAGCGCCCGGCTATGATGCAATTCTGGGCGGATAGACTCTATCCGATGCCGTCATCTGGCTAGGTCAGGATCACCATGCCGGAATAGGGCTTTTCCCGACAGGCTTCCAGCCTGCTGCTCAGGTCCCCCACGTGGAGCTCGAGCTTATGGCCATCGGGGTCGAGAAAATAGAACGAATCTCCCTCGCTTCGATTCTGCCGCCATTCTTCGACGCCATGAGCTCTGAGGTGCTCGACGGCGGGAGCGAAGTCATCGCCAGTAACCGTGAAGGCGTAGTGGGTGTATTCGGGATGTGGTTCGGTGCCGCGGTTCTCGTCCAGTGTGAGACACAGCCACAAACCATCAAGCGATAGGTATGCTCCCGTATCCCATTGAGCCTTCAGAGTCAGCCCCAGCTTGTCCCGGTAAAATCCAATGCTTCTGCCCAAGTCAGAGACCGCGAGGGTGAGGTGGTTTAAGCCTTTAAGCATTTCTAACTCCTAGCCCTGAAAGAAGTTCCTGAAGCTCAAGTGGCCAAGAACATCACAATCTCAAGGGAGAATAAATGCGCGGAATGGACATCCATTGCGAGCACTGCGGATCACTGATGCGCACTCGCACTAGCAAGCAGCCCCACCCGGACTACCGAAAGCTCTATCTCGAATGCCTCAATCCCGACTGCGGCGCGAGAGCACGCGCCGATTTCGTAGTAACCGAGACGCTGAGCCCCAGTGGTAACCCGAATCCCGACTACCAGGAAAGGCTGGCCGCCACCGTCCCATGGCGGCGCTCCGATCAGCATTGATCGCCTAACCGATCCGACTACAGCGATAGCCGCCGCCCTACTCAGGGGCTGCGGCTTTTTTGTGGGCGATTCCGTGGTGAGGCGGGTAATTCTGGCGAGCTTGTGAAGGCGAGTTTTACAACGCAGATCGCTCGAAGTCCTCCCTTGGCCCCGGCAAGCTATTCCTGTCCTGAGCGAGAACGCCGGGATACGCAATGGAGCTACCGAGGAACCATCATGGCCAACGTCTCATCGACAGCCGCCCCTTACCGCCAGGTCGAGCGCATCGAGCTCGGCAACCGCCTGCTGCGCCGCCGCGACGTGGAGTTCAAGACCGGCAAGAGCCGATCCGCGATCTATGCCGGCGTCAGCAACGGCACCTTTCCGGCACCGGTGCCCATCGGCGACAAGAGCGTCGCCTGGCTCGAGGAGGAGGTGGATAGCTGGATCGCCGCCCGACTCGCCGAGCGCAACCGCACCCTGGCCGGTCGCCAGATCCACCACTTCGCCACCAACGCCCAGGAGGCCCGCGCATGAAACGCTTCACACTGACCGTGGGCGAGCAGTCGCTCAACTTCACCGAACAGGACATCCCGGCGCTGGACGAGGCGCTGAACGTGGCCACCAACCGCGCCGGCCGCGAAGTGGTCCGCCATAGTGCCAGCGGTACCCGCGTGGCGGTGCTGATGGAGCGCAACGGGAGCGGCGGCAAGCATTCCACGCTGCCTCACGACCCCAATACCGTCCTGATGCGCGACCAATATCGCGGCCCGACGCTCAAGACCGACTGCTAGACCGCCCGCCGCACTTCATCACCAACCACCGATAGCGAAACATCCAGCCGCTCGGCGCTCGCGCCGAGGGGAACAGGGAGGCTTTGTGCCTACGAAACGCGAAAACCCCGGTCAGCGTGGGGCTGCCGGGGCTCTCAAAGACACTCAATGCAACGACGATCCTAGCAAAATCCGGCGCGGTGTCACGCCCCAGCAGACGCCGATTTGCCGGGGGCTGGCGCTCGCCATTCGTCATCCTTTGGCCGGGGAGGGCTTGCGCCTTCCCAAAGGGTCCGGCTACGATGCTCGCGTCGCGGCAAAATCCGCGACCGGGTTTGGCGACCCGATAGGAAGGAGGCGCAGTAGCGCCCACACCATTGCAGGCGCTTTTTTTGTGCCCGTAATGCGTCGTTATGGCGGGCTGCATGGGGAGACCTTCGGGTCTGCCGGGTTCCTCTTTCTCCGGTTCGCCAACCCCGTGCAGTCCGCCCCCAAGCTGTTTGGCGACAGCCGGGGCGGTTCCTTCGAAGAGAGAGGAGCCTCACCCATGGCCGAACACGCCACAAGTGCGTCCGCACGATCCGTTATTCCCCCGCATCAAATCGCCACCGCCGTCATCGGCGCCAAGCTGATCGCTTTCCGCGTCAATCGCCGCCCCGAACAGCTCGCCCATCTGCTGGGCATGACCCGCATGGCTGCCGAGCTGGGCGCGATCACCCAGGAAGAGCGCCAGCAGTTCCTGGCCGATCTCGACGACCTGATGGCCGAGGAGGTGCGTCGTGGATAAGCGCCTCGAGCAAGCCAACTGCCTGACCGAGACCGATTGCCTGTTGATCGATCCGCGCAGCGACCGCGAGACGTTGCTGGACAACGCGGAGATGCGCCTCGACGCGATCAAGGATCTGATGTTCACGCTCTCGACCATGAACGGGCGTGACCGCGATCTGACGTCGGTCGACCTCTCCAACTTGGCGACGGTCGCACGCTACCTGATGGGTGACGCCAGCGACCTGCTGGTGGCGGCTCGGCGCATCGACGCACACCAGCGGGTGGCGGCGAGCGCCCAAGCGCCGGTCGTACGACGTGCGGGAGGTGGCCATGTCTGAGGTCGTCGCCAAGATCCAGCGCGTGTCCCGCGCCTCACTGGCTTACGCCGAGACCCTGACCCGTGAGTGGCTGCCGCAAGGCAGCCGCCAGGGCAGCGAGTGGGTCGCCCGCAACGTCGCCCGCGGCGACCGCGCCAGCGGCTCGTTTGGCGTCTCGCTCGTCACCGGCAAATGGAACGACTTCGCCGACCGTAACGCCCACGGTGGCGATCTGGTGTCGCTCTACAGCTACCTGTTCGGCTGCCGGCAGGTCGACGCCGCCATGGCGATCGATCGACGCCTGGGGCTGGGCGTGTTCCGCTGGGGCGCGGCTCCCAGCGTATTCCAGCCGGCACCCCATGACGCCGACGCGCACCGGCAGCGCCTCGAGGCCCACGCGGCGGAAAAGGCCATCGCTCGCCAGGAAGCGGCGGCCCGCGCTCGCACGGTGTGGGACGCCGCCAAACCGGCCAGCGCCACACATCCCTATCTCATGAGCCGGGGCGTTCCGGCCTATGGCCTGCGCCAGTGCCGGCGCGGCTGGCTGCTGGTGCCGCTCTTGGCTGGTGGCGAGCTGGTCAACCTGCAATGGATCCTGCCCAACGGCAAAAAGCGTTTCCTCAAGGGCGGGCAGGTCCAGGGCGCGTATTCGCTGATCGGCGAGCTCATTCCGGGCGGGCGGCTGTTCATCTGCGAAGGCTGGGCCACCGGGGCGACCCTGCATCGGCTGACCCGAGACCCCGTTGTCTGCGCCATGAATGCCGGCAACCTGCGCGCCGTCGCCGAGACCATGCGCGCCGCCCTGAATGGCTCGCTGGACCTCATCATCGCCGGTGACGATGACCGCCAGACCGAGGGCAACCCAGGACGACAGGCGGCCAACGATGCGGCCCTGGCCGTGGGCGCGATGGTCCTCTATCCCAAGTGGCCGGATGGCTGCCCGGACGATCTGACCGACTTCAACGACCTGTACCGCTGGCACCGCGCCCGGCTCGATGCCGAACAGGCGGGAGGTGACCATGAGTGAGTCACAGCCCCATCTGACCGTCGTCGGCGAGCCGACTGCGCCCAACCTGGAACGCCTCGAGCGTCCCTCGTTCGCCGTGTATGAAGGGCCTACCAGTGCGGATGGGCGCATCTTCCGCGCCGGCACGTGGTATCACGGAATCAAGCACGCCAATAACGACGACGGTGGCCAGCCCTACGACGTCTGGATCTGCGCGCCGCTCCATGTCGACGCCGAGACCGTCAACAGCGATGACGGCAGCGTCGGCCGCCTGCTGCGGTTCCGTCACCGGGGTCGCGTCATCGAACACGTCATGCCGATGGAAGCGCTGGCCGGCAAGGGCGAGGAAGTCTTGAAGGCACTGATGCGCCAGGGCCTGGAGATCGAGTACAACCAGCGCCGCCACGTGCCGGCGTATATCGCCAGTCACCATGGACTGAACCGCATTCTGGCCACCACTACCCGACCGGGGTGGCACGACGCCAGCGGCGCGTTCGTGCTGCCCCATCGCATCATCGGTGACGCCGACGTGCGGTTTCAGGACAGCGGCAAGGGCGCGCATCTCTTCACCGAACGGGGCTCCCTGGAAAGCTGGCAAACCGACGTCGCCCACTACTGCCAGGGCAACCCGGTATTGATCCTGTCGGTCTGCTGCGCCCTGGCCGGGCCAGTGCTTTCCCGTGTCGGCGTCAACGGCGGCGGCGTGCATCTGGTCGGCGACTCCTCGAGCGGCAAATCGCTGGCGCAGTCCCTCGCCGCGTCAGTGTGGGGCAATCCCGGCATCTTTGCCGCGTCCTGGGACATGTCCAAGGGCGGCATCGAGATCGAGGCCTCCTCACGTAACGACACGGTGCTGATTCTCGACGAGATCAAGCGCGCCGATCCCAAGCGCGTCCAGGAGATGGCCTACGCCATCGCCAACGGCACGGGCAAGGGAACGATGACGAGGGAAAGGGAAGGGCGGCCCAAGCTCTATTGGCGCGTGCTGGCCCTCTCCAGCGGGGAGCGCTCGCTTTCCGAACACGCCGCCATCTCGGGGAACAGCGCCCATGCCGGGGCCGAACTGCGGATGGTCGACGTCAACGCAGGCACCCGCACCTATCGCGCCTTCGATGACGTCCACGGCATGGCCGGCGCCACCTTCCACCGCAAGCTGACCACGGCGGCGTCTCAACACTTCGGCCAGATCGGCCCGGCGTTCGTCGAGCGGCTGGTGAAAGAGACCGACCCGGACCACTTCCACCGCCGTTTCACCGAGATCCGCGACCATTTCGAAGCGGCCAGCCCCCAGGCGGGCCGCGTGGCGGATCGATTCGCCGTGATCGGTCTCGCCGGCGAGCTGGCCATCGAGTACGGCCTCTTGCCCTGGCCGGCTACCAGCGCCGCCAGGGCCTGCCGGCAACTGTTCCTGGAATGGCTGGCCAGCGTCGGCGACGGGAACGCCGAGGATCGCCAGATTCTCACCGCGTTGGGCGACTTCCTGGCCCTGCACGGCGATAGCCGGTTCTCCGACATCGCCGCCACGCTACCCAACGCCAACGTGCGCCAGCGCGCCGGGTATTACGAAGTCGAGAACGGCAAGCGCCTGTATCTGCTCAACCGGGCGTCACTCACCGAAGCGGCCAGCGGTTACGGCCGAGAACGCATCCTGCGCACCCTGGAAACCTACGGCGCGTTGGCCAAGACCGACAGCGGCCGCCGCCAGAAAAACTATCGCCTGCCAGGGGGTGGATCGGCGCGATTCTTCGTGGTCGATCCCGACCGTCTCGACACCGAACGGGAGGCGACAGCATGACAGGGCATTTTTCACGTGAACCTAGTTTCAGTGGCAACACCGGCAACAACGGCAACGCCCAGCAACCATGCGGGTTACAGCCGTTGCCTATAGAACAGAGAGGTGGCAACAACGGCAACACATCTCCTTGTATCCCTATCTATGGCTTCCGCCCTGTTGCCTTTTCAAAAACAGTGGCTACAGGTTGCCACAATCAAGCCATTGAATTTATTGGGTTTTACCAGTGTTGCCGCGTTGCCGCCGATTTTGAAAATCAGGCAGAGGAATATTGGGGGATTGGGACATCGGGAAATGACACCGGTATCGGTGACGTCTCGATCCCGCCCCGTCTTCCCCTGGCGAGCGAATGTTTTCCCAAACCGAGCCCCCTGACCCTGGCTGGCCACCGGCCAGGGCGATTCCCCGCACCCCAAGGAGCGCGCAACGCATGACCACGCCGACCGAGATCACTCAGGACACCCAGACCAACGCCCAACCGACCGGAGAGACTGCCACCATGACCACCGCCCGCCACATGACCGCCCACGCCGAGAAGCGCACGAACTATCTGGCCAAGCGCGACACGCTCAAGACCCTGACCGAACGTCTCGAGCGTTACCGCAAGGGGGCGGCGGCTGCCCGTGAGGAAGCCGAGGCCAGTGACAAGCGCTGGCGCGAGCTGCTACGCGAGAACGATGGCGACGTTACCAAGGAGATCCGGCAGCTCAAGCGTGCCGTTGGCGACAACCGCGAGACCGCCGATGAACTGGAAGCAATGGCCACCGAACTGACCGAGGAGCACGAAGCCCGTCAGGTTGAGGTAATCGCGGCGCGTACCGCTTACCGACAGGCTCGCCAGATGGCGTGGGATATTGAAGTCGAGACCGAGTTCGATCACGCCCTGGCGGCGATGGCCAGCACCACCGAAGGCCAGCGCCTGCTGTCCGCCATGCGGTTGATGCAGCACAAGAGCGAGCGCGATGTGCTGCTCGATCCGTCCTTCGGTGATGGCCAGTACAGCAGTTTCGCCGCCGACGAACGCCGGCGCGTGGATGCCGAGATCGAACGGCGTTTCCCGCGCCGGCTGGTTGAAGGACTGGCGAAACAGCGTCAAGCCCAAAGGCTCGACGCTACCACGCAACCCGACAGCCTCGAGGCGCTGGAACCAGTGGCCGAACTGGCGTGCGAGCAGGGCTACGATGGGCCACGCACGGCCATGCAGGCAGAGTTCGCCAAGCGCCGCCGCCAGATCGACGCCGCTCAAGCCACCGGGAGCGAACAGCATCGCGCCTGACGTCCTGATCCATCGCCCAACACAGCCCCGCCGAGTGCGGGGCTGTTGCGTTGTGGATAAGACAACTCCCGATGCCGGCCGGCGGGAACGATCCGCCACGGTGACCCAGCCGCGAAACCCATTCGCTCGCCAGGGGAGAGGGAGCTTGCCTAATCTTATGATCGGTGGCGTTTGACACGTTCGAGGAGGGAACCAGGAACAGTCAGGCTATTTCTCACAGGAACCTCAAAAATAGTGGGAACACCGGGAACACCGGGAACAGTGGGAACACCGCGCTACAACCCGCATGGTTAAGCGTTTCCCTTGTTCCCACTATGGAGTGTGTAAACGGGAACAAGTGGGTACAACAATGGGTACGGGTGTCATCTGCTGCTACGAGAGAGCGATTCTGTTCCCACTGTTCCCAAAACCGGGAACGGTGTACCCATCCTCTAACCCGCATGGTTGAGCCTTGTTCCCGGTGTTCCCACTGTTCCCACTAAAAAATCACGTGTGTGTAATGGTGTCAGCTAAACGAGAACGGCTGTCATTTCTGAGCGGGTGCTGATTTGCTCAATTGTATGTCGATGGCGGCCTCTCCTGGCCAGCAAGGCGTGAAGAAGCCAAAAATGACATAGGCGATCAAATGGCGGATAATCAAATTTAACCGCCAAATGGCAAAAGGAGACGATATGGCCATCACTCAGATGTCACGCGATCAGCGCCAGGAAATGAGCGCTGCGGCCATGCGTACCTATCCCAATATCGCCAGGGACTGGCAATTGCAGGAGCAGGAGGCCGCGCTACTGCTGGGCGTGCCGGGCTCGACTTACCGACGCTGGCAGAAGCAACCCGACAAGGCCGCTTTGGACGTAAACCAGCTAGAGCGCATGTCTCTGATCCTTGGGATCTACAAGGCGTTGCAGATCCTCCTGCCGCGCAGCGATGCGGCGGATACCTGGCTGCGCCGACCGAACAGCAATCCACTGTTCTCTGGGCAAGCGCCTCTCGAACGACTGCGTAGCGGGCTTGTGTCCGATCTCTACGTGGTGCGTCAGTATCTCGACGCCGCACGCGGTGGCAGCCACGCATGACGTTTTCACTCTCGAGGGTACAGTGGCGTCCAAGCTATCGCGTCGTGCCTTCCCGGTTCCCGCCTATCGATCTGTTCGAGCGAGTAGCAGCCCCTGGCGATTGGGATCTCCTCAATCTGCTGGAAGGGCAGACCTCTGCTCGATTGCGGGAGGAAGCCGGCGCTATTCACATGGTCCGGGAGGAGGATCGCCGCTATGGCCCTGGCTGGACGCCCGTCATGGCGGCTTTTTGCCACTTCAACGGACAAGGCTCGCGTTTCAGCGATGGTGCGTTCGGGGTCTACTACTGCGCCCTGAGCGAAGCCACCGCTATCGCCGAGACGCGATACCATGCCGAGCGCTTTCTGCGCGACTCTAGCGAACCACCCATGCAACTTCAGCAGCGCGTCTACCTCTCCGATCTAAATGGCAAACTCCATGACCTGCGAGAAGACGCCAACGCCACGCCGCTGCTCGATCCCGACGATTGGCGCGCAGGGCAGGCGCTCGGCCGGCAAGTCTGGGAAGCCCAGGGAGACGGCATCGTCTATCCCAGCGTGCGCGATCCTGGTGGCGAGTGCGCGGCGGTTTTACGGCCGCCGGTCATGTCTGCCACATGGCAGGGGCGGCATTTGGGCTATGAATGGGATGGCGAGCGCATTCGCCACGTCCTCGAGCTCAATCTGGTGCTATAGCGCCCACCACTGGCCACGGTGCTAGCCGCGCCGCCAATGATCGGCTCCCTAACTCCCTGGTCAGCGCCCGTCTCCCTTGGGCACGCCTATCCCTCTCCCGGCCGGCAGCGTCCTGCCACTCGCAATCAGCGACCCGACCACCCGCGACATTAGACCAATCGATGGGTGATGAAGGGATTCCTTAAAAAGCCTGAACCGTGCTAAGTGTTCCTATATGGCGACAGAAAGGGCAGCCGTTGCCGTGGCTGGGGCCTGGATCGGCGGGATTTACGCCAGCACCGCCGGCGCGCTGTCGACTCCCCGCCCCGCCTGCGCGCTAAATGGGTCGGTTTTGATGCAGCGTTGCAGAGGGCTGCTAGCCGCGTCAGTACTGGGGCGGCGGGGTGAATTAGGGGGCGAAAAAATGATGCGGAATGTTGCATTTTGCAGCCTACCCGACGAAAGACGGAGGACGGTGGATAGAGAAATGAAAAGGAGTGTGGCAGATTGATACGAAAGGTATCCTGACAGGGTTTGAGAAGGCTGACGGGTTCCGACCCAAAGCGGCCATGTGCGCTCGGGCTGCCAAGTAGTTGCGTTTTTTGCTACCCCTTACACAGGTGTTGCACCTGTATGGATGCCGCATGAGCCTTGATAAAGAATTTGACGAGTTGCAGAGACTATTTTCTCAGAAAGATTTATTAACTGAGCCAAGGCGATCGGTAAGTAACGGCTTCATGGAAATTCTCTTAGCAAAGAGGAAAAACATGAAGATCAAGATTTATCAAGAAAAACGGCACCCCCTCCCACACATTCATATTGATTATGGAAAACAGCAACATGCTGCTAGTTACTCTATAGAATCAGGCGAACGAATCGAGGGGAGCTTACCAAAAAAATATGATCGTGATGTCTCTGATTGGCTAGTGCGAAATCGTGAGAAGATACTAATGATTTGGACCAGCTTGCAAGCTGGTATGCCGCATGAACCACTAATAATAAAGTTAGCCGGTGATGAATAATAATTAAATTAACTTCGTGCTCACGGCGCCGGACGAAGTAATCTTGTGGCAATTATTGAGGCGTTAGAGACTTAGGAGAGAATGAGTGCGAGATTTAAAATATATATTAAAACGAAGTTATGACTGTAGTAGGGCCTTAATTATAGGTGTAAACAAATATCAGAATGCTTCTCCGCTTGAATATGCTGTAAGTGATGCAGAAGAAATAAAGAATATCCTCATTGAAGATCTCGGGTTTGAGGCCGAGAATGTTATTTGTCTTACTGATAGTGATGCAACCAAATATAACATCCTTAAATCATTTCTTTCCTTTGCATCAGAGAATGTGAAGGTCGATGATAGGTTGCTCGTTTTTTTTGCCGGCCATGGACACACTAAAACTGGTTTTCGAGGTGAAGTGGGTTATCTAGTGCCCTACGATGCTGATATGAATGATTACTCCACATTCATACGCTGGGACGAGCTCACGAGAAATGCAGAACTAATACGCGCGAAGCATATATTATTTATCATGGATGCATGTTACGGCGGATTAGCTGTAAACAGGGATATCCAAGCTGGGAGCAGTCGCTTTCTAAAGGACATGTACCAAAGATTTTCCCGCCAAGTGATAACAGCAGGAAAAGCAAATGAAGTCGTTTCAGATTCAGGGGGACCGATACCGAATCACTCTGTATTCACTGGTCACCTCATAGAGGGTATTCGCGGAAAGGCTGCAAATGAACACGGTGTAATCACAGCCAGCGGCCTCATGGCATATGTGTATACAAAAGTAGCTAACGACCTAAACTCAGAACAAACTCCGCATTATGGTCAGTTTGACGGGGATGGCGACTTTATAATCGTAGCGCCGAATGTTGACGATTTTTCAGAAGACGAGAAGAAAGATGTTGATGAGCTCATATCAGTTCCTTATGCAGAGGTTGTTAGAAGCAACTTTACACTTGAAGATAAAGTCGACTACGTAAAAGAATTGTTATCTTCACAAAAGTCGCATATCAAACTTCATGATTTTGCTATGGAAGAAGTACGCCTATTCCTTTCAGGAACAAGTGAGGATAATTTTGCGGTAAAGGGCAGCTATAGTGAAGAGGAGCTTTTGGATCGAATTTCTTCTTACGAGAAATATACCAAAGACCTCGTGGCAATATTTTCCGTAATGGCATATTGGGCGACTGAATCAGAAACTGAGGTGCTAAGAAAAATCATATCGAGGGCTAGCGATAGGTTGATTGAAACCCAAGGGGGACTAACCATTTGGTTAAATCTCAGGTGGTATCCTTTGTTATTACTTTTGTACCATGCCGGTATAGCGGCAGTAGAGAGTAAAAATTATCAAGCCTTATCGACAATTTTTTACACGAGATTGGGCACCTCAGGCTACGATAATCGTGAGCCATATTTTGCACATAAACTATCCAGTGGAATTCTTGAGCTTACTAGGGTAGATGCATTTAAACAAATTCCTGGGCATGAGCGGCAATATACACCTATGAGTGAGTATTTGTTTAAGCAAATTCAACCCTTGATAGATAATTTATTTTTTTTGGGGAAGGGCTATGAGGCAAGTTTTGATGAGTTTGAAATATTATACGCTTTAGTGGTGGCTGATCTTAGACTGCAGGAAGAAAATCATTTATGGGGACCCATTGGCAGGTTTGGATGGAAGTACTCAAACAGAGGAGAAAATTCGCTTTTTGTAAGGCTCGCCACGGAAGCGGCTAGTTTGAAAGACCACTGGCCACCGATAAAGGCAGGTATGTTTGGAGGTTCTTATGAGCGATTTGAGAAAGCAGAGAACGAGTTTAGACAAATTCTTGGACGGCTTAATTGGTGGTAGCACTTCAGCAAACGCATCAACCATGGCGTTCGCAAGCTCGTGCCTATTACGCGAACGTAATATTAAAATCATCTTAATTTTTACTTTGGTCGAATGCCGCCGCTCACAGGTCACTCGTTGCGAATCGGATTTTGATAAACTTCATCAAGCCGCGATCCCGTTGGTCAGCGGGAAGCCAACCAGCACGCACGGAAACGCAGAGGCTCGACTGCCGATCACGGTTTTCAGCCAAATCTCGTCGAACGTGGCGAATAGATGGCGCTCGGCTTTCCCAAGAAGTAAGCGGCCCACACCTCGCCCTTCGTAGTCGGTGCGGACGAAAAGACCAAATACGCATTCGGTCTCATTGCGAACCATCGAAAAGCCCACGGGTATCCGATCAATCTCCGCAACCCACACACAAGAACCCCTCGGCAAGCATGGCGGCAATGGCCTCCGGTGTGATGCCCTTTTCGGCGAGCTGCTCGAGTGGAAGGTGGTTCTCCGTCACGCTGGTGCGAATGGCGAAGATCTCCCCGATGTCTCTCTCGTTTCTCTCACTTGAAGTGACATGGATCGATACCCTTGGCAGTGATTGGAAATCTCCATGGGCGAGCATTTTAGGGCACACAGTGACCTCAGGCGAGCTTGCGTGGCGGCGTGGAGCCGTAGCTACTTGGTCGTGCGATGCGCAACCCTACGGCCAGCTTTTAAAGCTGAGGAGGTATATCGGATGGTATATCTAGATTATCGAAAATAGAAAATTTTAAACTAAAACATATACTTACTTTTCATTATAGAATCCTGCTGGGCCGCCAAATCAATGCATTCCGACGCTTTCCCTTCCTCCGAACCGCTCTCCCTTGGCTTCCAATTCGGCACATGACTATTGCGTGCGGAACCAGGTCATTAGCAGCTTCGAACCATGCATTCGGACGATGAAGCTCAAATCCTCAAGGGCTCACTATGGCGACTCTACGATCTCAAGCTGCGGGCGCGGCCTGCTACTGTGCTGATGATGCGTCAGGCCCTGTAGCGTCGCGCGGCACCAGCAGACGTATACGGGGGTCGGCGATTTCGATTCCCAGCTTGCGAAAGCGCTCCAGAATGCGTCGATTGGTTTCACGTTGAACTCCCCAGCGCCCTTTATCGACACACTGTATCCGGCCGACCAGTGTCACCATCGAGCCATCCACCGCGTTGACACCCCACACTTCGAGGTCATTGAGAATCAGGTCCTTGAATGCCGGATCACTGCGCAGGCCGGCACCGATATCCTTCAGTTCGGTAATCGCTCGTTCAATATCCGTGTCGTAACTGACGCTGATGCTGACCTCCGCATTACCGATTCCGCGGTTGGTGTTGTTGACCGTCGATACCGAGCTGAAGGGAACGATATGCAGCGAACCGTCGCCGGCTCTCAGTCGCACGGTGCGAATCGACAGATACTCGACCACCCCTGATACGCCAGCTACCGTCACCCAGTCACCGACCTGCATCGCGTTTTCCATTAGCAAGAAGATACCGGTGATGAAGTCTTGCACCAGCTTCTGCGAACCAAAGCCTATCGCAACGCCGATAATGCTGGCACCGGCCAGCAGCGGTGTCGTGTTGATTCCGAGCTCGTTCAACGCTGTCAGGCCGACAATCAACACGATGAGAATGAGCAGGCAGGTTCGCAGCATCGGCAACAGCGTACGCAAGCGCGCCACTCGCATGCGTTCACCCTGCTTATCCCAGAGCGCGAGCCGCCGCTCGGCTGCGGCGTTTACCGTCTGCCAGACAACGGTCGCGACGATGACGGCAACCAGAATAGTCAAAGCCGCCGAGACTAAACTGCGCCCGATGGTCCCGGGCGCAAACCAGCCTATCGCGTTCAGCCCCCAGGCCTGACAGAGTAGAACGACCGTACAGGCCGTGATGACCAGCGAAATCAGGCGACGGATCAATGGATGGTAGCGTTCGATCAGACGACCAAAAATACCGGTTTCGGGGCTCTCATGCGTACCGTTGTCCTGCGTCTCGGCAGAAGCAGCAGTGGGAAATAGCCGCTCTAGAGCGCCTAGCGCGAGGATCGCCACCACGCGAGCGGCGATAATGATGACGCCCGAAACGCTAATGAAATGAATCAGCCTGGGGAAGCCATTCTCGACGCCAAGCGCCCAGACGACCCAGGCGCCCATCACCAAGACAGCGGCAAAAAAAGCCCAGACCTGCGCCAGCCAGTTGCGCATTGAAGCAAGCGGCCCGTGTGCCTCCGCCGGTGCTGCAATGGCTTCGCCGACCGGATGCCGGAGCTTGAAAATCAGTATCACGAGGAAGATGTGCACGAACAACGAAGCGATCTTGATGACCGCCAGGCTTCCCGCCGGGCTGGCACCCAAGGCTCGTACGGCCCCTGCAAGGGCAATGCCGAACGTGGAAAGCACGACGAAGCGTCGTATCCAGACGTGCAGAACGACCGAAAGATCGTGATTCACCTTCAGCAGGCTTAGGCCACAGCTTGCGGGAGAAACCAGCAGACGCACCACAGCCATGGTGACGCGGGTGATGACATAGGCGTTGACGAATTCACTCGTCACGGCATGGATGCGTTCGTTACCGCCTTCTAGCCAATGCATGACAAGGCCCGACGCGCAGAAAAACAGCACCAACGGCAACAGGTCGAGGATCAGTACACCGGCGGCAAAAGGCAGATGTCGCAATGTGCCCCAGTTTTCGCTCGGTCTCGGCGCTGCGCCGTTACGATCATGCCGGGCGCTCTCCGCCGCGATATCGTCATTTCCGGTTGCCTCGTTAGCGCTGGCAACGGCTTGCTGTGCCGCCGCCGGTCCGCCACTCGCCGCGTTTGCTGGATCGACCGGGACGGCTTCTATCCGATCGATGCCGTTTCGATGGGTCTGCACCAGCGCCACACTCCCCTCCGCTGGGCGAGTGCCTCCAGCCGTTGCGGTCTCCATGAAGGCACGTTGTTCTGATAGTTGCGTCGCGTTCCGCTCTTCGTCCTGCTTCCTTTCGAATGCCTGGCGTTGCGTTTCGCCGTTGCGGTTCTGTTCCTTCCGGGCATTCGTTTCGGCTTCCTCGGCGTGCTCGATCAACGCGCGGCGGGGCCGGCTCAGTACACGACGCAGCCACCACTCGAGAACAAGACCGATGATGAATACTGCAGCAAGACCGATGAGCGCCTGCATCAGCAACGTTCGGCCCTCGTCGCTGCTGAAGAGCGTCCCGAACCAGTCAGGTAACTCGAGGGCCGCCTGTTTGATTTGACCGAACTGATCGCCAAGGCCGCCGGCCCATCGGCCGACCTGACTCAGCGCCTGGGTAATCAGCCCGTTCGCTTCCAACGGAACGAGCGCGCTATCCAAGGAGTCCGGCGATGCCGGTTCCTGTGCCACGGAAATCGGGGCCAGCGCGAAGGCAAGCAGGCATGCGAGAAGTGCTTGAAGAATCCGTTTACGCATTTCATTAATCGGCAACCGAGGAAGCCGGCCTGTGCAGGGAGCCATTGGTGTTACAGCTGATAAATCAAGGTAGTGTAAAGCTTCAGCTTGTCCAACTGCTCCGCTGGGCTAAAGAAGCGAAGTGCTTGCCTTATTAACGAAGAGGTAAGAGTACGGAAAGATCCGCTTAGGAAAACACTGCACAAATGTCTGCACAGGCGAATCGCTACGTTGCGCGGTACGGGTGCGCCAGCCCCGTCGAGATTCGACTAACCCCCGTGTTATGTCTTGCCTTCTCCGTTCCGGTCGTCTTGCGCTTCATCCCGCTCGCCTATGTGTTCAGCAGCAGCTCGATGAGCGCTCCCTTGGCTGAAACGTTGCGATAGAAAGAGAATGACAGCTACGAAAAAAGGGCCCGAAGGCCCTTGTTCTACTCCTCGCTCGGCAACTTAGCTGTTGCTGGCGAAGCTCATTTCCACGTTGCCGCGGTCGTTGCTGCCATTCTGGGTAGCGTGCTGCAGCGCTTGGGCGGCGGCGTCGCTCTGGCCTTCACCCACCAGCGGGTTATGGCTGGTCGAGATGTTGGTGGCGAGTTGCGTGGCGTCGGCGACGTTCTCCAATGCCTGGTCCGCTGCGGCGCTATGCCCGCCGATGACGGTATCGACACTGTAGCGAGTCGGCAGTGCGTGGTACTGCGCGGTCTGTTCGATATTGAGCGCTTCGCTCTGCTGATCAAAGTGACGTTGTTCGACGGCACTGTTGGCCTGAGCGGCGGCGGGCAGAGCAATGGCGATTGCGATGGCTGCGAGAATGTGGGTTTTCATGGTGTTGCCTCCAATGATCATCTGTTGTGGCGTGGGGCCCTTGGCCTCAACCTGTGATGTCATTATCGGGCGATTTCCGTTAGATGACTAATCAAGTGGCGTGAAATCAGCTATCGATAAGAATGATCTTGGAGGATAAGTCTGGATATAAAGCAGGGAGGCAGTAGATAACACTAAAAAGGGAGCCTATGGCTCCCTTGGATACGCTAGCGGCTAGCACTTTGCCGAAGGCAAGACTTACAGGGTGGCGAAGTTCACTTCGACGTTGCCCTTGTCATTGCTGACGGTCTGGGTAGCGTTCTGCAGCGCCTGGCCGGCAGCAGCGCTCTGACCTTCACCGATCAGGCTGTTGTTGGACGGCTGCACGCTGGTAGTCAGTTGAGTGGATTCGGCCACGTTCTTCAGGGCCTGATCGGCAGCGGTGCTGTGGCCGCCATCGACGGTGTCGGCGCTGTAGCGAGTCGGCAGTGCGTGGTACTGCGCGGTCTGTTCGATATTGAGCGCTTCGCTCTGCTGATCAAAGTGACGTTGTTCGACGGCACTGTTGGCCTGGGCGGCGGCGGGCAGAGCAATGGCGATTGCGATGGCTGCGAGAATGCGAGTTTTCATGGCGTTACCTCCAAAATGTCTTTTTGATTGATGGCCTCTCGGCCTCAACCTGTGGCGACATTATGGGAGCCGACTCTTTAGTCTGCTAATCACGCGTAGTGAATTCGACTATCGACAGGATTAATACTAAGGTCGAATCCATGGATTGGCTCTGGAGTGTAAACCTTTTCCCTCCGGTTGTGTGAATTCAGCCAAGCCGGCTCCGAGTTTCCCATTCCGGCCAGAGCCTTCGAACGGTTTTGCTCGATACCGGCGCGCCCGTCATAATGGCAGCATCTCATCCATCGCTTGCCAGCAGAGAACCCCTTATGACCCGTACGCCTCGGGATAACGCTCCCGCCGAATCGTCACGCGCTGCCGAGCCACAGGTCAACGTGGGTGATGTCGCTTATCTACGGGTGACGAAGGTCAACGATATTGGCGCCTTCCTGAACTGGGGCCGCCCCAAGGATCTGCTGCTGCCGTTCGGCGAACAGCGCTTCCGCCCGGACGAGGGCAAGCGCGTGCTGGTGATGATCTATGTCGACGACCGCATGCGCCCGGTGGCCAGCATGAAGCTCGATCGCTTCCTGCAGGACGAGTCGGAAGGTTTGAAGGCGGGCGACCGGGTATCGCTGGTGATCGCCGATCTGACCGATCTCGGCGCCAAGGCGGTGGTCAACAGCCGCTTCTGGGGGTTGCTGTATCACGACGACATGTCGCGGCCGCTGCGTCGCGGCGACCGCGTGGAAGGTTATGTCCGTCGCGTGCGCGACGACGCCCGCCTGGATCTATCGCTACTGCCGCCGGGACAGGCGCGTCTGGATGTGGTCGGCGACAAGGTGCTGGCGGCGCTGGCCGACAACGACGGGTTCCTGGCGCTGGGCGACAAGAGCCCGGCCGACGCCATCAAGGCGCGACTGGGCGTCAGCAAGAATGCCTTCAAGCAGGCTATCGGCCGCCTCTACAAGCAGCGCCGGATCGTCATCGAAGAGGATGGCATCCGGCTGATCGAAGAATGATCGCCGGTCACATCCGATAGGTGCGATACCAGCCGAGCCCGGCTTCCGTTTCGCCGCGGGGCTTGTATTCGCAGCCCAGCCAGCCGTCGTAGCCGGCCTGGTCGAGCTGGGCGAATAGCCACGGGTAGTTGACCTCACCGGTATCCGGTTCGTGCCGTTCGGGCACACCGGCGATCTGGATATGGCCCACGCCATCGCGGTAGCGCTCGTAGGTCTTCCAGATATCTCCATCCATGATCTGGGTATGGTAGAAATCCATCTGCACCTTGACGTTGGGCTCGTTCAGCTCGGCGAGGATCGCATGCCCTTCGGCCTGATGATTGAGGAAGTAGCCCGGCATGTCGCGAGTATTGATCGGCTCGATCAGCAACGTCAGATCGTGTTCGGCGAGCTTTCGCGCGGCGAAGCGAAGATTCTCAAGATAAATCTGATGGTTATCGGAAAATGTTTCACGGGAAACATTTTCCGGGGCAGTCTCGGATGTCGGCTCTTCTACCAGTCCGGCCATGGCGTGCAGGCGCGGGCAGTTCAACGCCTTGGCGTAGCGAATCGCGGTATCGATGCTGTCGCGGAACTCCGCTTCACGATCGGGAAGGGCGGCCAGGCCGCGCTCGCCGGCAGCCCAGTCGCCGGGCGGCAGGTTGAACAGCACCTGTTCGAGCCCGTGGCGCTTCAGCTCGGCGGCGATCGCTTCGGGTTCGAAGTCATACGGGAACAGGAACTCGACTCCGGTGAAACCATTCGCGGCGGCTCTGGCAAAGCGTTCCATGAACGGGACTTCGTTGAACATCATGCTGAGATTGGCGGCGAAACGCGGCATGGTCTGATTCCTCGGTGATCCGGTTGATGGTGTGGACGGACGAATGCGCGCTTACCACTGGGCGCCGAAGGCGTCACGCAGCTCATCGATTTCCTTCTCGTTCAGCGTGCGCACGTCATGGTGGCGCAGCAGCAGATAGAGCTTGGCGGTCTCCTCCAGCTCTTCGATGGCGTTGCGTGCGGCTTCCAGCGTCTTGCCCGCCACCACCGGGCCGTGATTGGCGAGCAGCACGGCGGCATGGTCCGCAGCATAGTTGCGCACCGCCTCGCCCAGCGCCGCATCGCCGGGGCGGTAGTAGGGCACCAGCGGCAGGCGGCCGACCCGCATCACGAAGTAGGGCGTGATCGGCGGCAGGCAGGAGTGTTCGTCGAGCCCGTTGAGACAGGACACCGCCGCCGAATGGGTGGCGTGAAGATGGATGATGCCGCCGGTATCCGGGCGCTGCTCGTAGAAGGCCCGGTGCAGGAACGACTCCTTGGTCGGCGGCTTGCCGGCGAGCAGGTTGCCGTCCCAGTCGAGCTTGGAAATTTCCGCCGGGTCCAGCGCGCCGAGGCTGGCGTTGGTCGGCGTCATCAGCCAGCCATCGTCGAGCTTGGCGCTGATATTGCCGGAGGTGCCCGGCGCCATGCCCAGGTTGCGGAAGGAGCGGCCGATCTCGGCGATCTCTTCGCGCAGGCGGCTTTCGGTCGAGGAGGTCGAAGTGTGAATCGCGGTCATGGCATCAGGTTCCAGGCTTTGGTCATGAAATCGGTGGCGCCGAAGTTGCCGGACTTGAGCGCCAATGCCAGCGATTCTTCGGTCCCCAGCGTTGTCGTCCACGGCACGCCGGGGTCGATGCTCTCGCCGATCCGCAGCCCCTGAACGCCGAGCGCGCTGACCACGGCGCCGGAGGTCTCGCCACCGGCGACCAGCAGGCGGCGCACGCCGAGGCGGCCGACCAGCTCGCTGGCGATTTCGGCCAACGCCCGCTCGACCAGTTCGCCGGCTTCCTGCACGCCGAGCCGCTGTTGGGCCTGACGCACTTCCTCCGGGGTGGCGCTGGCGTAGATCAGCACCGGGCCGCCGTCGTTGTCGGCGTGCGCCTGGAAATGGGCTTCGGCGCTGGCGAGCGCCGCGTCGACGACACTTGCGTAGTCATCGTGCAGCGCCTGAGCATCGAGGTGAAAACTCGGCATGTGCTGCTTGGCATGGTCGATCTGGGCCAGCGTGGCCCGCGAGCAGCTGCCGCTCAATACCGCCTCGCGACCGGCGATCGGCTCGAGGCGGGCGGCGTCCTGCCGGTGATCGAGTCGATCGGCGACATTGGCCGGCAACCCCAGCGCCAGGCCGGAACCCGCCGTCACTAATGGAAGATCGCGGCAGGCGCGGGCCAGCACGAACAGATCCTCGTTATCGATGGCGTCGCAGATCGCGATACCGATACCGTCGGCTTTCAACGCCTCGATGCGCGCGGTCACCGCGGCGTCGCCCTGACGCAGCGTGGCGTAGTCGATCAGCCCGATCTCCCGCGTCGTCTGCGCGCCGAGCACGCGGACCAGGTTGGCATCGGTCATCGGCGTCAGCGGGTGATCCTGCATGCCGCTCTCGTTGAGCAGAACGCCGTTGGCGAACAGGTAGCCGTTGAACACGCTGCGACGGTTGGCCGGCAGCGCCGGGCAGGCGACGGTGAAGTCGGTGCCCAGGGCGTCCATCAAGGCCTCGGTGACTGGGCCGATATTGCCGGCCGGTGTCGAATCGAAGGTGGAGCAATATTTGAAATAGAACTGCTCGCAGCCCTGTTCCCGCAGCCAGTCGAGCGCCTGGATCGACTGCTTGATGGCCTCGCTGGCGGGAATGGTGCGCGATTTCAGCGCCACGACCACGGCGTCCACGCCGGCTTCCAGCGGTGTGTCGGGAATCCCGATGGTCTGCAGCGTGCGCATGCCGGCGCTGACCAACTGGCTGGCGAGATCGGTGGCACCGGTGAAGTCGTCGGCGATGCAGCCGAGGATCGGTCTGGCGCGGGGCCGTTCGCCCGCTGTCGAAAGAGAATTTGCCATCGTTCAAGCACCTCCGTGGTCGTTGGGGCCACCGTCGAGATCAGGACCCGCGCCGTTGTCGAAACCGGCATCGTTGGCGGCCGTGCCGGGGAGCGTGAGTCCGGGGTAGATCTTGATTACCGCCGAATCGTCCTCGCGGCCCAGCCCCTGGGCGGACGCCAGGGTGAACTGGCTGAGCGCCTGCGCGGTGAGCGGCAGCGGGAATTTGTCGCGGTGGGCGGTGTCGTGGACGATGCCGAGATCCTTGACGAAGATGTCCACCGCCGAATGCGGCGTGTAATCACCGGCCAGGATGTGGGGCACGCGGTTCTCGAACATCCACGAGTTGCCGGCGCTCTGGGTGATCACTTCATACAGGGTCTGCGGATCGCATCCGCCGCGAATGCCGTAGGCCATCGCCTCGGCGGCGGCGGCGATATGCACTCCAGCCAGCAGCTGGTTGACGAGCTTGACCTGCGAACCCTGTCCCAGCGCGTCGCCCAGCCGGAAGACCTTGGCGGCGAGCGCGTCGAGCACATCGCCGGCGCGCTCGAACAGCGCCGCCGGGCCGGAGGCCATGATCGTCAGCTGGCCCGCGGCCGCCTTGACCGAGCCGCCCGAGATCGGCGCATCGAGCAGATGAATGTCGTGAGCGGCGAGATCGGCTCCCAGTGCCTGCACGGCATCCGGCGCGCAGGTCGCGCAGGAGATCACCATACTGCCCGGCTTCAATCCCGGCAGCAGGCCGTCATCGCCGAACAGCACAGCCCGGGTCTGTTCGGCGTTGACCACCACGGTCAGCACGATCTCGACCTCGGCAGCCATCTCCGCCGCCGTTGCCATGGCATGGCCGCCGGCCTCGGCAAAGCTCGCTCGCGCTTCCTCGCGCAGATCGCAGCCCCAGGTCTCGAAGCCGGCGCGCACCAGCGACGTGGCCATGCCCATCCCCATCGAGCCCAGCCCGATGACCCCGACGCGGGGTCGTTGTGTCGTACTCATCGTGAGTCCTCTTTCGTCTGTTCCGTCGATGCCGACGGCGATCCACGCTGCGCTTCCACGCGCTCGAGCAGATCGGTGGGCGCCTGGCGCAGGCGTGTTTCGGCGTGTTCCAGATGAATGGCGGCGGCCCGGGCGGCGGCATCGGCATCGCCTGCGGCAATGGCGTCGAGCATGGCCTGATGCTCCGCGACCACCTGCTGCATGAAGGTCTCGCGCAGCGATTCGTTGGTCCGCGTCACGCGGATCGCCTGGTGCAGAAAGCGGTTGTAGAAGTCGAGCACGGCGGTGAAGTGGGTATTGTTGGCCGCTTCGGCGATGGCGCGGTGAAAGGCGAGATCCTGATCGACGCCGGACAGCCCCGCCTCGACCGCTTCATCGATATCCACCATGGCGTTGCGAATCCGCCGTAGCTGGGACGGTGTGCGCCGTTCGGCCGCCAGCCGCGCGGCTTCCACCTCCAGCGGCCGGCGCAGCTCCAGCACCTCGACCACCGACTGCAGGCCGGGATCGGGAATCGCCAGCCGTAGCGATACCGTCGGTGCTTCGGCGACGAAACTGCCGCTGCCCCGCCGCGAAGTCACCAGGCCGCCGTTGCGCAGCATCGAGATCGCCTCGCGCACCACGGAGCGGCTGATGCCGAAGCGCTCGCCCAGTTCCGCCTCGGTTGGCAGACGTGCTCCGCGACCCCATTCGCCGGCCTGTATCGCGTCGCTCAAGCGCTGGGCGACCTGCTCGGAAAGCTGCGGGCCGCGCGACGGCTGCCTCGTGTCTTCTTTCAATGCGGTATTCCTCATGCATTCGTCGTAGTCGCGATGTCGTCGATGCTGTCATGACGGCGTGCGACGGCGTTCTCCGACCAATGGCGATATTGCTCGTCGGCTGAATTTGTCAGACAAGATGTTAAATCGCAAACGTCAGCGCAATTCGCCTTTCGTCAATCCAGTGCCATTCGAACCAGCGCTGTTCGATCCAGCGCCATTCGAACCAGTGCTGTTCGATCCAGTGCCATGCGATGGACGAAGGCGAGGCCAGAGGAGAGAAATGCCATGCATGTGATCGTGACCGGAGGCGCCGGTTTTCTCGGCGCGAGACTGATCCAGCGGTTGCTGTCGGATGAAACCGTGATCGAAGGCCAGGCCGTCACGCGGGTGACGTCGATCGATCTGGCACCGTGTCCGGTGGTCGACGACCGTGTCGAATCGCTCACTGGCGATATCGCCGATCCGGCGCTGGTCCAGCAAGCGCTGGCCGACGATACCGGTACCGTCTGCCATCTGGCGGCGGTGGTCAGCTCGCAGGCCGAGGCCGATTTCGATCTGGGCATGCGGGTCAATCTGGATGCCACGCGAACGCTGCTGGAGGCGTGTCGGGCACATTCGAAGCGGCTGCGATTCCTGTTCGCCAGCTCGCTGGCGGTGTTCGGGCCGGGGCTCTCTCAAGGGCGCTCCCAACCGGTACCGGAAGCGATCGGCCCTCGGCCGCGCTCTTCCTACGGCGCGCAGAAGGCGATGGGAGAGCTGCTGGTCAACGACTACAGCCGGCGCGGCTTCGTCGATGGCCGCGTCTGCCGCCTGCCGACCATCGTGGTGCGGCCGGGCAAACCCAATCAGGCGGCCTCGTCGTTCGCCAGCTCGATCATTCGCGAACCGCTCTCCGGCATCGAGGCGGTCTGCCCGGTGGCAGGGGAGCTGCCGCTGTGGCTCTCCTCGCCACGGGCGGTCGTCGCCAACCTGGTGCATGCGCTGACGCTGTCCGGCGAGCCGCTCGGAGACTGGCGCACGCTCAACCTGCCCGGCATCACGGTGACGGTGAACGAGATGCTCGATGCGCTGGAGCGCGTAGCCGGCCCGTCGGCCCGCCAGCTGGTGCGATTCGAACCCGATGCCGCCATCGACGCCATCGTCGCCAGCTGGCCGGGCGGGCTGGAGGTCAAGCGACCGCTGGCGCTGGGATTCCGGGCCGACGCCGATTTCGACGCCATCATTCATGCCTATCGGGAGAGCCAGCGGGAGGACGAACCCGACACCTGACCACACGACTGCCACTGACTGCATGACCGCTGATCGCATGCTCCAGCGCCTGATGCCCCGATGGGGCGTTGCGCGCGCCGTTCCTTGAAAGCCAATAACACCACAACGTCTCGACTCAAGGAGTACACGCCATGACAGACGCCACTGTCGCCGGGCCTCAAGTGATTATCGGCCTGGGTATCGCTATCTTCGTGATGATCGCGCTGGTGCTGAAAACCCGCGTTCATGCGCTGCTCGCCCTGGTCATCGCCGCGTCGATCGCCGGCCTGATCGGCGGCATGCCACCCAACGCGGTGATCGGTGCCATTACCACCGGTTTCGGCACGACGCTCTCCACCATCGGTCTGGTCATCGGCTTCGGCGTGATGATGGGGCGGATACTCGAAGTCTCCGGCGCCGGCCAGCGCATGGCCTACTCGATCCTCAAGCTGCTGGGCAAGGAGCGTGAGGACTGGGCCATGGCGCTGACCGGCTACATCGTCTCGATCCCGATCTTCTGCGATTCGGCCTACGTCATCCTCAATCCGCTGGTGCGGGCGCTGGCACGCAATAGCGGACGCTCGATCCTGACGCTGGGCATCGCGCTCGCCTCGGGGCTGGCGGTGACCCACAGCGCGGTGCCGCCGACGCCGGGCCCGCTGGGTGTGGCGGGTATCTTCGGTGTCGATATCGGTCTGATGATCGCCTGGGGCCTGGTCTTTACCGCGCCAGCGCTGATCGTGATGGTGCTCTACGCGCGCTTCATGGGGCCGCGCATCGAGGCGATGATCGAACGCGACGTGCCGGGATCGCTGAAGCGCGACGATGACGAGGATCCGATGCGCGGGCAGCTGGCCGAGAGCGAACTGCCGTCATTGCGCATGTCCGTCATGCCGATCGCCTTGCCGATCCTGCTGATCTTCTTCAATACGCTGGTCACCGCGATGGTGGGCGACAGTGACTCGCCGGGGCTCTTCGTGCAGGTCGTCCAGTTCGTCGGCCATCCGGTGATCGCGGTCGGCATCGGTGTGCTGGTGGCGGTCTACGGCCTGGTGCCGAAGATGCCCAAGGACCAGGTGCTGGCGCATCTGGAAAAAGGCGTCGAGAGCGCCGGTATCATCCTGCTGGTCACCGGTGCCGGGGGCGCGCTGGGTGCGGTGCTGCGGGCCAGCGGTGCAGGCGACTACATCGGCGAAAGCATTGCCGGGCTGGCGCTGCCGGCGGTGCTGATCCCGTTCCTCATCGCCACGTTGGTGCGCTTCGTGCAGGGCAGCGGCACGGTGTCGATGATCACCGGCGCTTCGATCTCCGCGCCGATCCTGGCCACGATGCCGGACGTCAACATGGTGCTGGCGGCGCAGGCGGCGTGTCTCGGCGGGCTCTTCTTCAGCTACTTCAACGACAGCTACTTCTGGGTGGTCAACCGGCTGCTGGGGGTCAAGACCGCCAAGCATCAGCTGCTGGTGCTGTCGGTGCCGACCACGCTGGGCTGGGCTACCGGCCTGGTCGCGCTGCTGATCGCCAATGCGTTCATGGGTTGAGAGACGACGACAGATTGAGAGTCACACGGCGAATCGAGATCAGATCGCCAACGACAAGGAGTCCAGACATGAAAATCACCCGAGTCCGCGCCCGCGTGTTCGAGTGGAAAGGCGAGACGGTGCCACCCAAGGCCCACTTCTGTACCAACGCCATGGATGCGCTGTGGGATCGCGGCGATGCGATGCAGAGCTTCCGCTTCCACGGCTGGACGGTGATCGAAATCGAGACCGATTCCGGTTTCACCGGCATCGGCAACGTGGCGCTGGCACCCAGGGTCGCCAAGACCATCGTCGACCAGCATCTGGCGCCACTGGTCGTGGGGCAGGATCCGTTCGACTACGAGTACCTGTGGCAGCGCATGTATCGCGCCACGCTGGCCTGGGGACGGCGCGGCATCGGCATGGCGGCGATCTCCGGGGTCGATATCGCGATCTGGGATCTGATGGGCAAGGCGCTCGACAAGCCGGTGTTCAAGCTGCTTGGTGGGCGCACCAAGGAGAAGATCCCGTGCTATGCCTCCAAGCTCTATCACGACGATCTCGATACCATGCAGTCCGAGGCACAGCGCTATCTCGACCAGGGCTTTCAGGCGATGAAGATGCGCTTCGGTTACGGCCCCAAGGATGGCCCCAAGGGCATGCGCGAGAATGTGAAGAGCGTGGCGGCGGTGCGCGAGGTGATCGGCGAGGATATCGACCTGATGGCCGACTGCTACATGGGCTGGAATCTCGATTACGCCCGACGGATGTTACCCAAGCTGGCGCCGTTCGAGCTGCGCTGGCTGGAGGAGCCGGTGATCGCCGACGATATCGACGGCTACGCCGAGCTCAATCGCATCGCGCCGATGCCGATCTCCGGTGGGGAGCACGAGTTCACCGTCCATGGCTTCCGCCAGTTGCTGGAGAAACGTGCGGTCTCGGTGATCCAGTACGACACCAACCGCGTCGGCGGCATTACCGTGGCGCGCAAGATCAACGCCATGGCCGAAGCGTTCGAGGTGCCGGTGATCCCGCATGCCGGGCAGATGCACAACTACCATCTGACGATGTCGTCGCTCGTATCGCCGATGTCGGAGTTCTTCCCGGTGCATGACGTCGAGATCGGCAATGAGCTCTTCTACTACCTGTTCGAAGGCGATCCGGAACCGGTCGACGGCCATCTCGATCTCGCCGACGACGTGCCGGGGCTGGGGCTCTCGCTCAATGAGCGTCATCTCGACGGCTTTCGCATCATCGAGTAGTGCGGCCTGTCATGCCGTGGCGTGTCCGGCACGCCACGGCGACGATGCGGCTTGACGCTGTCAGGGCATCTTGGCTTGCAGCCGATCGGCCAGCCAGGCGCGGGTGCCGGGGTGCCCGCTGCGTTCGGCACGTTCGGCAAGGTCCAACGCGAGTTCGACATCACCGGCCTTGAGCGCGGCCTCGATCATTCGGCGGTAATCGAAGTCCGCTGTGTTGGACACCGGGGCTGGTGCCGGGGCGGTGGCTTGCGGGCGAGGGCCGGTAGCCTCGGGGACCGGGGCTGGCGTATCGCCAATCAGTGAGGTCATGCCGGTGCTACCGGTCAGCGAGGCTATCTCGAGCGTCACTTCGCCGGTGGCGGTATGCACGGCGCGAGGATCGGGGCCGGCGGGTTCGGCGAGCCCTCGGACCCGTGCATACGCTTTCTCTTCGGATTCGTAGGGTGTCGAGGCCTGACGATCCGCGTCGCTCGAGTAGATGACCAGGTACTGGGCGTTCGGGCCCGGCGTCACGCTGAACTGACCGCCGAGTCGGGCTGTGGAGAATCCGGTAGGGCTGTGAACCTCTAGCGCATCGCTCGAGACCTTCCTGATCGGCTGGAAGGCCGAATCGAGGATCATAATCGTCGGCGCGAAGACCTGGCCGTCACGGACCGGGCTGGTCACGCTCAAGGTCACGGGGCCGTTGTTCCGGGGCAGCTCGAAGGCGTGGAAAAAGCTTTTGCCATCGCCGAAATCATGCACCGGGGTCTGCGGCGTGAAGTTCAGCGTGAGGGTTTGCTGTGCCGTGATCGGCTGATACGGCAGGCTGGCCAGCGAAGTGCAGCAATCCGCCGAGCTTTCCAGCGCGTGCTGACCCTCCGACGCGGGAATGGTCGGAGCGTGGGGGGCCATGAGCGGTGTGCTGCACCCCGCCAGGGCGATCATGAGGGTGCTCAATGGCACGGCAAGACGATACGAACTCAACATTCAGACACTCCTGCTTGAGACGAAAACGGCTCCGGAGCGACAAGCCCCCGGAGCCCAATGGATCGAAACAGTGCGAGCATGACTCTCGCGGCCGTGGGATCAGCTACCCCACCAGACTTCCATCTGCGCGCCGAACGTCAGGCCGTCGGTATCGTCGAAGTCGACATTGTTGGAACCGCCAGCGCCGATGTCGAGTGAGCTGGGGTCGCGTGCTTCGGTATAGGCATCGCCGCTCCACTTGGCGTAGGTGGCGAACAGGCGGATGGTCGGACGAATCATGGCGCCCCGCCCCGCAGACCACTGCTGCGCGATGGTCAGCTTGGTCAGGTGGTGATCGCTGTCGTCGTAGCCGGTCACGCCACCCTGCGGCTCGATACGGTCATAGCCCAGCTCGACGGCCGTGCTCATGATGTCGTTCCAGTAGTAGACCGGGCGCACGCCGGCAGAGAACCACTTGCGGCCGGTGTTGTCGTCCATGTCCTTGTCTTCGTAGACAAGGGCGTAGAGCATGTCGAGCTTGTCCGGTGCCAGCCAGATCTGGCCGTGATCGAGGACGCGCCACATGCTGCCTTCCTGGCGCAGCGTGCCGGTACCACGCCCCACCGCATTGTTGTCGCGGGTGATGATGCCATCAGTGGCGTACTGCACCGCGAAGGTATTGGTGCCGCCGAACCAGTCGCTCTGGGTGTGCTCGATGGTGCCCATCCAGCCCTTGTCGCCTTCGTCGTAATCGACGCCCTGGTCGTCGTAGTACTCCTGCTGCCAGTCGGGTAGCGATGAGCGGCCGTAGTCGATACCGAGCTGCAACGAGCCGCCGGGATTGACGGGAATATCCGTCCAGCGAGCATCGAGCGTGTCGTCGGAGATCTGCTGACCGGAATCCGGAAACAGGCCGTCGCCGTCGTCATTGCCCTCGCTGCGGGTCCAGGCGAAGCTCAGCTTACCGGTGCCGACATCGATATCCGAGATCCCGACGCCGGGGCCCGAGACATCCCAGTAGTAGAAGTCGTTCATGTGGATATCGTGGCGCTTGTAGAAGCGCTTACCGGCCCAGAGCGTGGCGCCGGGCAGGCCGCCGACGACATTGGTGCCGGAGACGTACATTTCCCGCAGCGAGATGTTGTTGTCGTCATCCTTGAGCGACTCGTCGTCGTTGTCCTGCGCGGTGACGTAGGCGACGCGGCTGGCGAAGTCGAAGGTCGTGTCCTGCTGCTGGTAGAGCTGCGCGCCGAGCCCGATCTCTGCATAGGTCTCGCATTCGTTGCCCAGGCGATATTTGGCCGGTGCGCCCGCCGACTTGAAGCAGGTCTGGCTGCCGCCGCCAGAGGTCGAGCCGATACCGGAACGGGCATAGCCGAAGAATTCGGGATTGATATCGGCGTTCGCCAGGACCGGCATCGTGCAGGATGCACCGATGACGGCAGCGAGGAGCGGTCGGCGTAGCACGGAGTGTGAGGCAATCATTATCGGTGTCCCTCGTGGTCTTGTCGTTGATTGCGGTTTTGGACTGTTGTCATTGGCAGCCGTATGAACCATCCGGCTGCGCAAGGCGCTTTGAAAAACTCGCAACCGGCGTGTCCGGGGACACATGCGAGGCTCTGTCAAAGCGTCGTGCTCGGCGTACTCACATCGTGATCGATAGCAGCGAAGACATGAGTCGGTTCGTTTTTTGAAATTGTCGGTATATCTGTTCTTTCGTTCCCTTGATGTGACTTTCTGGGTCAGTGTTTCTCTCGTCGTCATGCGCCTTGTTTTACTGGCATGAGCGTGGCGGCAGTTAGGTACTTCCCATTCATTCGTTACCCGAAATGGCGACCTTCTCGTCGTCATCCCTTGTCGCCGGCAATTCGGGTTGAGCGCCATTATTTCCATTAATACGTAAACTTTCATTGTAACCATGGTCTATAAAGACAAAGGTCTAAACTAACTCCAGAGAAGATTCACTTTTTCTTATACTTAACAATAACTTAAATTTAAGTGATTCGAGTGGGAGCTGCGTTCTGCATACCAAAGTATTAAATGTTACTAACGGTGGGTTGTGATAAGGACGTTCCCAATATTTCTGGAAAGGCTGAAATTTCTCAATGACAGTTCGACGTCGATCAGTTCGTTGGTCCGGTTGGAGATGAGAAAATTCATGCTTCATGGCTTGAAACCCCTGCCCTGTGAAATCTGTCAGCGTCGTCTCAGGGATGAAGAGCGTGTCGGGTCGTATCGTTTGAACGAAGATACTGAGGATGGAAATGTTGTCCCCGGTGCCGTTGGCTTAGCCTAGGATGAGAGGAGAGAAAGACGACGAGCACCGGGCTGCACTGGGCCTGCAAGCGGGGGAGGCGTGATGAAATGGGAGCCGGGGCAGGAGCCAGGGATGTCCATACCCAAGGAGCGTCACTACTCGGATCGTGTGGGCTGGCTGCGAGCGGCGGTGTTGGGCGCCAACGACGGCATCGTTTCCACCGCCAGCCTGGTCATCGGCATGGCGACGGCGGGCGCGACGCTGGCTGGCGTGCTGACCGCCGGGGCGGCCGGGGCGGTGGCCGGGGCGATGTCGATGGCCGCGGGCGAGTACGTCTCGGTCAGCTCGCAGAAGGACACCGAGCGCGCCGACCTGGCACGTGAACGTCGTGAGCTGGCTGCCAACTACGAGTCCGAAACCCGTGAGCTGGCGGAAATCTACGAGGCGCGGGGTCTCTCTTCCACGCTGTCGCAGGAGGTCGCCGAGAAGCTGATGCACCACGACGCGCTGGCGGCCCATGCGCGTGATGAACTCGGTTTCAGCCATGTCAACGAAGCGCGGCCTCTACAAGCGGCGGTGGCCTCGGCGCTGACCTTTCTCGCCGGTGCCGCGCTGCCGATCGTCGCCTCGCTGCTGGCGCCTCGTCAGGGGATCGCGCTGGTCGTCGCCATCGGTTCGCTACTGGCACTCGGCCTGCTGGGGATCCTGTCGGCCAAAGTGGGCGGTTCACGCGTGCGGGTCGCTGTCGTCCGAGTGGTCGTGTGGGGTGTGCTGGCCATGGCCGCCACGGCCGGGGTCGGTTGGGTGTTCGGCGTCGTCGGCACTTGATCGGGTTCGCGTTCGGCCTGTTCCGGTCGTGTCTGGCTTGCTGCCTGTTCCGATCGCGCTCGGCTTGTCGAGAGAACAGCGCTCAACTAAGACTGATAGCGTCGCGTAGTAAAGCTACGCTCATGGGCAAGCGCTCTCGCGTTCGCTCTGCATCGCGGATGACTCGATTCAGTCAGTGTATCCAACCCGAAGCCAAGGAGCGGCCAATATGGTCAAGAAGACCGAAATCCATGCGCAACAGCAGTCACTACCCGGCAAGGAAGGCTTGATGCAGCCACCGGCGGAGTTCATCCGGCCGGGCTATCGCGGCAGCGGCAAGCTGGAGGGCAAGATCGCCCTGGTGACCGGCGCCGACAGCGGCATCGGCCGCTCCGCGGCGATCCACTTTGCTCGCGAGGGTGCCGACGTCGCGATCATGTATCTCAGCGAGGACGAGGACGCCAGAGAGACGCAGCGGCTGATCGAGGCGGAAGGGCGGCGCTGCCTGTCGATTGCCGGTGACATTCGCGACGCTGCGTTCTGTCGCTCGGCGCTTCAGCAGGTCGTCGACACCTTCGGCGGGCTCAACATTCTGGTCAACAACGCCGGCACCCAGCAGGTGTGCACCGATCTTACCGAGCTCGACGATGACCAGTGGGAACAGACCTTCGCCACCAACATTCACGGCATGTTCTATTTGACCAAGGCGGCATTGCCGTACCTGGGAGAAGATGATTCGATCATCAACACCGCTTCGGTCAATGCGTATATCGGGCCCGATTTCCTGGTCGACTACACCGCCACCAAGGGCGCGATCATCAGCTTCACCCGTTCGCTCTCCAATCAGGTAGTGGCGCGCGGCATTCGGGTCAATGCAGTGGCGCCCGGCCCGGTGTGGACGCCGCTGCAACCCGCCACCCTGGGTGCCCACGATCCGCAGATGTTGGAAGATTTCGGTTCCGACACGCCGATGGGGCGGGCCGCGCAGCCGTCCGAGCTGGGGCCGTGCTATGTCTTTCTGGCATCGCTGGACGCGTCCTTCATCAGCGGCCAGACGCTACACCCCAACGGCGGCATGATCGTCAACGGTTGATCGGTCACCCAAAGATCGAAGTCATGGAGCCCTGCTCGGGAATCGCCCAGGGTCTTCGAGCACCAACAGCAATTCTCGGGCAAAAGGAGGCCCCGAACATGCCAGGTACGACTCACAATTTGCCGCCACGTCAGGACAGCTGGCTGGATCGGCCGGCGCATCATCACTGGCTGGAGTGCGAAGGCCAGCGCCTGCTGGCGTTCTATCGTGCCTCGCGCCATGCCGAGTGCGGTTTTGCGGCGCTGGACGAAGACGGACGACTGCCGGCGGATGCCAACCCCGACACCATGATCACTGCCCGCGTGACGCACTGTTTCGCGCTGGCCGCCATGCGTGGCGAGCCCGGCATGGCACCGCTGGTGGCACACGGCGTCGCGGCATTGAGAGGTGGGTTGCACGACGATGAGCACGGCGGCTGGTATGGCGAACGGCCCAAGGCGGGCGAAACGCAGACCAAGCAAGCCTACATTCACGCCTTCGTCGCGCTGGCGGCGGCCAGCGCCTGGCAAGCCGGCAACGAAGACGCCAAGCCGCTGCTGGACGATATCATCGACGTGATCGAAACCCGGTTCTGGTCCGAAGACGAAGGGCGCATGCGCGAGGGGTTTTCCCGCGACTGGCGCGAAGACGAGGCGTATCGCGGCGGCAACAGCAACATGCACTCGACCGAGGCCTTCCTGCAACTCGCCGACGTTCTCGACGGGCCGAAGTGGCGGGCGCGGGCGCTCTCCATCGTCGACAGGATCATTCACGCCCACGCCAGGCCCAACGACTATCGTGTCGTCGAGCACTTCGACAGCGAGTGGAACGAATGGCGCGACTACAACCAGGAAACGCCCAAGGATCAGTTCCGACCCTACGGCGCCACGCCTGGTCACGCCTTCGAATGGGCGCGGCTGATGTTGCATCTCGAAGGCGGGCTGCTGCGCCATGGCGAAGCGGCGCCGGGCTGGCTGCTGGAGGATGCGCAGGGGCTGTTCCATAGCGCGACCGAGCTGGCGTGGAACGTCGATGGCGAGCCAGGGCTCATTTACACTCACGACTGGAAAAACCAGCCGGTGGTTCACGAGCGCATGCACTGGACGCTGGCCGAAGCCGCCGCCACGGCCGCGGCGCTGCTCAAGCGTACCGGCGACGCAACCTACGAAACCTGGTATCGCCGTTTCTGGGATTACATCGATCGTTTTCTGATCGATCGCGAACGGGGCAGCTGGTGGCAGGAACTCGACCGCCACAACAACCCATCCAGCGAAATCTGGAGCGGCAAGGCGGATCTCTATCATGCCTATCAGGCAACGCTGCTGCCCAGATTGCCGCTGTCTCCCACCATGGCCAGAGCCATCGCCGACGGAGCGTTGTAACACGGAGCGTTGTAACCGCTGGGGATATTCGAATCTCCACTCTTGGAAACGCCTCGATTCATGATCGGGGCGTTTGTCATTCGGACAGACGCCATACCTCGAAAGCGGCATGGGCTTCGTCGCTGAAGTCTGGCTAGCTATGACTTCCGACACTGACTTCCGACACATGGCCGTGAGGAGAACGACAATGGAATGGCTTGGGAATTATCGGCAGATGAGGCTGGGGTGGACCACGTTACTGCTGACAGCGCTGCTGCTGGGCGGCTGCGGCACGCAGGGCATCGAGCGGGAACCGGTGCAAGAGGCGCCTGCCAAGACCGCCAGGCAGTCCCCGGATCGTACCTGGGGGCCGGTGATGAAGGCCGTCGCCATGGCGCAGCTCTATCCGGATGGGAAGTCGGTGGTCGATCTGGTGCCCAAGCGCGACCCCGCGGCTATTGTGGCCGACTTCGAACGGCTGCAGCAGCAGGAAGGGGAAATCGACAAGGCCCGGTTGCAAGCCTTCGTCGATGCCAACTTCGATCCGCGTCCGGAGAACGAAACGCGCCTTAGCGAGGCGGCCGATACCTCGATCGAGACCCACGTCGTCAACCTGTGGCCCTATCTGACACGGGACCCAGCGGATACCGACGAAGGCCCCTGGAGCAGTCTGGTCTCGCTGCCCGAGCCCTACGTGGTGCCGGGCGGGCGCTTCAATGAGATGTTCTATTGGGACAGCTACTTCACCATGTTGGGCCTGGCGCGCAGCGACCGCTTCGACCTGGTGCGCGACATGGTCGACAACTTCGCCTGGCTGATCGACACCTACGGGTTCGTGCCCAACGGTACGCGGACCTATTTTCTGACGCGTAGCCAGCCGCCGTTCTTCGCTCCGATGGTAGCGCTGCTGGCGGAGCATGACGGAGAAGCCGTCTATCGCCGCTATCTGCCCGAATTGATGCGGGAACACGACTATTGGATGCGCGGCGCCGATGAAATCGGCCCCGGCGAGGTACGTGAGCACGTGGTTCGACTGGCCGACGGCACCTTGCTCAATCGCTATCACGGAAGCGAGAACTGGCCCCGGCCGGAAGCCTACGCCGCCGAACGCGAGCTGGCCGCGCGTAGCGACCGGCCGGCTCCCGAACTGTACGGCCATCTACGAGCCGCTGCCGAAAGTGGCTGGGACTTCAGCTCGCGCTGGATGGCCGATGGCCAGCACCAGACCACCATCGAGACCCGCGATATCCTGCCGGTGGATCTCAATGCGCTGCTGTACCAGCTCGAACGCACCCTGGCGCATGCATGGCGGGTCGAGGGCGATGATGCCCAGGCGGCACACTTCGAGGCGCTGGCCGAACAGCGTCGAAGCGCGATCAACCGGGTCTTCTGGCAACCTGACGGGGGTTACTACACCGATTACGACTGGCGGCAGGGGCATCTGACCGATGCCATTTCAGCGGCCATGGTCTATCCGTTGGCGTTTAGCGTCGCCGATCCGGCCAAGGCCGATGCCACGGCCGAGACGGTGCGGCGCGAGCTGCTGCGCGCCGGGGGCATGGTCACCACCACGCATAACACCGGCGAACAGTGGGATGCGCCCAATGGCTGGGCGCCGCTGCAGTGGCTGGCGGTTTCCGGTCTCGACCGCTACGGACACGACGACCTGGCCGAAACCATTGCCCGACGCTGGATCGACACCAATCGCGCGGTCTACCGACAGACCGGCAAGCTGGTCGAAAAATACGACGTGGTCGACCCCGCCGTGGGCGGCGGCGGTGAATATGATGTCGTCGACGGGTTCGGCTGGACCAACGGCGTCCTGCTGGATCTGATGCACCGCTATCCGTCGCAAGCCAGCCAGTAGCCAAGTCTCGCCATTGAAGAGGCCGGGCCACAAGGTCCGGCCGTTTTGTGTGTCAGCACGCTCGGCAGCGTCGCTGTAACTGGAAATCCGAAGACGACGTATACGGCAAAGCTACAAGCACTCCCCCCGAGCGATCTCGACCGCTCGAGGACGTTAAAACGCTATCGTTGGCGTTACCAGTGGTAGCTGACTTTCGCCCGAATCTCGCGGCCCGGGTTGTAGTAGTTGGCCGTGCCGGAGCCGACGACGTGCTGCTCGTCGAAGATATTGCTGACGTTGATCGTGAAGTCGGTGTTCTGGACGATCCGATAGTCGAAGGCGGCGTCGAACAGCGTTGCCGAATCGCTCTTCGAGGTATTGGCGGCGTCGAAGTAGTAGCCATCGGTATAGCGGGCGCCCAGACCGACGCTCATCTTCTCGCCCGGCAGCGTGTAGTAACCCCAGAGCATGGCGGTGTGTTTCGGAGCGATGGCGAAATCGTTGCCCTTGATCGAGGTGCCATCACGCAGCGTGCCCTCTTCGACCTCCGTATCCAGATAGGAGTAACCGCCGACGATGCTCAGATTATCGGTCAGCTCGGCTTTGGCCTCGAGATCGAGACCGCGCGCCCGGGACGTTCCGATGGTTTGCTGGTCGATGGCGCCATTGTCCTGCACTACGGCGATGGTCACGTCGTCTCTTTCCAGGTTGTAGATCGCCGCAGAAAACTGGGCGTTCATCCCGTCGGGCGAGTATTTCAGGCCGATCTCCTGCTGCTTGCCGCGCTCCGGCGTGACGCCAATGGTGGGCGGTGCGACCGACTCTACGTAGCTGACGTAAGTGGAGAGTTCGTCGTTGACGATATAGGTCAGTGCGCCACGCACGGTGGTCTCCGAGAAATCGTCGCTGTCGTCGAAAGCGGCGCCGTAGGATTCCCCCTCGCTCGAGAGATCCATCGAGTCGTTGCGTACGCCAGCGCTGACCACGAAGCGATCATAGAAAGAGAGATTCTGCGTCAGGAAGACCGAACGAGTCTGGTAATCCTGGTTTTCGTACCGGTAGGGCGTCAGGTCTTCGGGACCGCCACTATAAACCGGGTTGGTGATATCGATGGGTTCCGCATTCCCGTAGATCGACTGGCTATCAGTCGAGGCGTCGCGGTACTCAATACCACCGAGGGTGCTGCTGTCGATCTCGCCGAAGCTGGCATCGTACTGCAGGATGGTATTGCCGATGAACTCGTGAGCTTCGGTATCGGTACCGAAATAGTCTCGGTTCACCACCGTGCTGGTGCGCGCAGCGACATCGTTGATATAGACGTACTGAAAGTCATCCTTGAGATCGCTATAACGCAGGTTCGTGCTCAGCGTCAGGCCGTTTTCGAAGTCGTGGCGCAGCTGGCCGGTGATGCTAGTGCGATCGACGTCTTGATCGTTGAAGCCGGGCTCGCCGAAGAAGTCGTCGCGGTCATACTCTCGGTCGAGCGGATAGCCGCCGCTATTGGGCGTGTCGTCTCGGTTGAGATAGTCGACGATCAGCGTTGCCGTGGTTTGATCCGTCGGTTCCCACGTCAGGCCGCCCATCAAAAGACCACTGTTATCCTTCGAGTGATCGTACTCTCGGTCGCTGTCCTGAATCTTTCCGGTGAAGCGATAGGCCAGTGTCTGGCCTGAGTCCAGGACATCGCCGACATCGATGCCGGCTTCCTTGTGATCGAACGATCCGTAGGAGAGAAAGCCGTTGCCGAAGCGCTCGAATCGTGGTCGCTTGCTGACGAAGTTGACCGATCCGCCCGGGTCGGCGGGGCCGAACAGCGTCGAGTTCGAGCCGCGCAGCACCTCGATGCGCTCGTAGGCGTATGGATCTTCACGCACGCCACGCATGGAGCCCAGCGTCATCCCGTCGCGATAGGTCGTGGCCTGAAAGCCGCGAATCTGGAAATAGTCGTTGCGGTCATCGGTACCGTAATAGTCAGTGATGACCCCGGGGGTGTATTGCAGAACCTCCTCGGTAGTCTGGGCGTCGCGCTGCTCGATCTCTTTCTGGGTAATCACCGAGACGGAAGCGGGCGTGTCCTGAATGCTGGTAGCGACCTTCCCGCCTACCCAAAGCTCCCGCGCTACGACGGTATCGGCGTCGTCGTCAGGCGCTGCCTGAGCGTTGACGATAACGGGAGATAGGCGGTACGCCCCATTGTCGCTCCCTGTCTGCTGCGCGTTTCCGAGCGCGGGAATGGTGAATAGTGCTGAACCGCAGAGAATCGCCGTGGTGGTGTGATGACACCATGACGGTTTCTCGCGGCTCACGATCGTGCGATTGCGACCGCTCATCGTGGTGTCCCCGAAAGTGAATGATCTCTTCTTATATGCCCGCGGTTTTTTATGGCGGGCTCGAGGATTATCCGGAGGACACACCTGTCAGTCAATAATGATAATTCTTCTCAATTTCATTCGCGTTCAGGATTGGCTATGCGTAAGGCGTCGATCCACCATGTTGCCTCACACCCCGGATCGTCATGCGCTCTCCCGCTCCACCAGCCTCACCCCCAGGTCCAGCCGTTTATCGCTTTCCGGCAGTTCCCCCCTGAGGCGTGACAGCAGCAGTCGGGCGGTGTGCTGGCCGATTTCCCGGCGCGGTGGCTCGACGGTGGTCAGCGGCGGGACGGTGCTGGTGGTGAAGTCCAGGTTGCCGAAGCCGGCGAGGGCGAGCCGGCCGGGGATCTCCCAGCCCTGGCGCTGGCATTCGCACAGTACGCCAAGCGCCACCATGTCGTTGGAGCAGCCGATGGCTTCTATCTCGGGGTGGGCCTGCATCAGTGCCTGGGTCAGATGGCCGGTCTCCTCGGCATGGCTGCGTCCGCTCAGCTCGCGCAGCTCGACGGTGCCGCCGGCAGCTTCGACCGCGTCTCGAAAGCCGTGATAGCGGTCGCGGGCGCGCACGTCACGCTGGAAGTTGGTGCTGACGAAGGCCATTCGGCGCCGGCCCTGGCGCAACATGTGTTCGGCCACCAGGCGGCCACAGGTGTGATGCGAAAAGCCCACGACCATATCCAGCCCCGGCTGGCCGTAATCCCACATTTCGACGATGGGTGTGTCGTTGCTGGCGAGCACCGACAGCGACTTGCGGTTGTGCAGAAAGCCGGTCAGCACCAGGCCGGCGGGGTTCCAGCTCAGAATCGACCGGATCAGTTCCTCTTCCCGGGAGTCGTCGAATTCGGTATTGCCGATCAACAGCTGATAACCGGCGCTACGCAGATGGCGCTCCAGCGTCTCGAGCGTTTCCGAGAAGAACGAGTTGGTGATGGTCGGCACCAGCACGCCGATCACATTGGAGCGCGACGAGGCCAGCCCGCCAGCCATGGTATTCGGCAGATAGCCCAGGCGGTCGATGGCCGACTGGATCTTCTCGGCGCGCCGGGGGGAGACCTCATCGGGACGACGCAGGTAGAGCGATACCGTGCTCGGCGAAACGTTGGCCAACTGGGCGACTTCGCCCATGGTCACTCGCTGTGAACTGCGTCTGCTTCTTGCCACGGCTTCTGGCCCCTTCCTTCGCGATCACCGGGTTTGTGTCGGTCCTCGCACCCGGCGTCTCGCTGATAAGCGTATGAATGTCTTGTGCTTTCGTGTCGATGCCGTTCGCTACGCTTTGTCTGAAAAATGTCTGCGCTCACCCATACGGCGTTAAAAATCGACTCAAAATGCTCATTTACTCCGCGTAAACTCCGCTTTTTCGCCGATTTTTGCCTTGTCTGGCTATCGCTCGTCGACTTTTCAGACAGAGCTAGTGTATCCAGTCCACGCTGAGGTTTCGTCATCCACGCCGGCTGCGGTCCGGGCTGAAGCGATGTTCTGCCGCGTCGACGCGGAGACTTGTCCTTTGGTCTAAGGCTACGACGAATGGACGATTGGCAGCGATTGTCCGACGAAAATCGTAGCGCTACGATTCTAGTCCATCTCGGCGGGCATCCGTTATTCGCCCAAAGGCTTAGGCGAGAGCAAGAGTTCGAATCAGATCGGAAAGAGCGCCCACAAGTCTGGTGACGACAGCCAAGCGTTCTGTTTTCCGCCGTTTTCGCAGCGCTACGAAAAATGGAGCTAACCATGACATCATTGCGTTATTCGCTGGCCGCCCTCGCGCTGATCGGCGCGACCCATTCGGCGGTGGCCGCCGACAACCTGAACATCATCGTGCCGTTCGCGGCGGGTGGCGCCACCGACATCGTCGCGCGCAGCTTCGAGCCGATCTTCTCGCAGCAGTTGGGCGTCACCTCGGTGGTACGTAACGTCGCTGGCGCCAGCGCCACGGTCGGTACGGCGGAGGTCGCCAATAGCGAAGGCAATCCCAACATCATCGGCTATGAACCCGCCGGTGCGCTGTCGATCCAGCCCTCGCTGAAGAAGCTGCCCTACGGCCCGGACAGCTTCACCTATATCTGCCGCACCGTTTCCAACCCGATGTTCCTGATGGTCTCGAAGTCTTCCGATATCGAGTCGTTCAAGCAACTGGTCGAGGAGTCGCAGGAGTACCCCTTCCTGTATGGCTCTTCCGGCCCCGGCACGTTGCCGCATCTGGCCATGGCGGCATTGACGGTCAACAGCGATCTCAAGGCGGAGCACGTGCCCTACAGCGGTTCCGGCCCGGCGATGAATGCGCTTGCCGGCAACGAGATCCAGATCATGGCCGATACCGAGACCATCCTCGAAAACTACGACCTGCGCCCGTTGGCGGTCTTTGCAGAGAGCCGAGTAGAGGGTTATCCCGACGTGCCGACGATGAAGGAACTCGGCCTGGCGGAGATGGACTTCGCCGTCTGGCAGGGCGTCGTCGCGCCCAAGGGAATTTCCGAGGAGCGCACTCAGCAGTATGCCGAGGCGTGCAAGGCGACGGTGGAATCGGACAAGTTCAAGTCATTCGCCGACAAGGCCAAGGCGGATATCGCCTATCTCGGACCGGATGAGTTCAAGGCGTTCGTGCAAAAGCGCTTCGCGGCCAACAAGCAGGTGCTCAAGGACGCTGGCCTGACGCCGTAACCCGTTCTTTCGACCTCTTGTTCTCTCGATCTCTCAGGAGCCGCGGTCCCATGTTCGCATTCTTGATCCATCCTCGAGTATTGACCGCGCTGGCCCTGTTGCTGGCTGGCGCCGGTCTTTCGATCACCGCGTGGCAGGGGCCGGCAAGCCCCATGCTGGTCCCCCGCATCGTGCTGACGATCTGGTGCGTAGTGGCGCTGGCGATCCTGATCGGCGAGTTGATCCGCCGCGTCCCGGTGAAACGCGTGACGCTGACGCCTCTGCCGCTGTTGATGGCGGCGGTATTGATCGCGGCGATTGCCACGGCGAGTCTCGGCTTTCTGATCCCGGCGTTGCCGTTGGTGGCGTTGACGCTATGGCTGTTTCGTATCCGGCGGCCATTGCCGCTGCTGCTGGGCACGATCGTGATCGGTGGCGGTTTGTGGTTCCTGTTTCACCACGTGCTGATGATCCGGTTGCCGGCGCTGCTCACGAATGGAGTGATCTGAGATGGATGTGATTCTGGCGGCAATCAACGATGCCTTCACCTGGCAGGCGCTGCTCGCCATCGTGATCGGCACCTGGGCAGGCATCATCATTGGCGGCCTGCCCGGGCTGGGGTCGGTGGTCGGGTTGACGATCTTTCTGCCGTTCACCTTCGGCATGGATGTCATTACCAGCATGGCGCTGCTGATCGGCGTCTACTGCGGCTCGGTCTATGGCGGTTCGATCACCGCGATTCTGATCAATACCCCCGGCACGCCGCAGTCGGCGGCGACCACCTTCGATGGCTATCCGATGACCCAGCAGGGCCGCGTCGACGAAGCGCTGGGCTGGGCCACCTTTGCTTCCTTCTTCGGCGGCGTGCTCTCTTGCGTGCTGCTGATCTTCTGCGCCCCTCAGCTGGCCAAGTTCGCCGTCAACTTCGGCTCGATCGAGGTATTCGCGCTGGTCTGTCTGGCGATGCTGTGCATCGTCGGGATTTCCCGCGGCAGCCTGCTCAAGGGGCTGGTCTGCGGGATGATGGGCTTCTTCTTCTCGACGGTGGGCAGTGACCCGATCACTGGCGCCGACCGCTTCACCTTCGGCACCTACGCGCTCAGCTCCGGGCTGGATCTGATCCCGGTGGTGGTGGGGGCCTTTGCGCTGTCGGAAGTTTTCGTGCGTTTCTCGGCGCGAGACGAAGAGGCGACGACCATTCCCGAGGCGCGGCTGCGCTTCCCGAACCTGCGCGAGATCGGCCGCCGTCTGATCGAACTGGTGCGGGGTTCGTTCATCGGCAGCTTCGTCGGCGCGCTGCCGGGCACCGGGGCGGCAGCAGCGGCCTTCATAAGCTATGCCGCGGCCCAGAAGCTGTCGCCGCGGCGGGCCAATCTGGGCAAGGGCGAGCCCGACGGCATCATCGCCTCGGAATCTTCCAACAACGCCGTGACCGGCAGCGCCTTCATCCCCACCCTGGCGCTGGGCATTCCCGGCGATGTGGTCACGGCGATGATGATGGGCGCGATGGTGATCCACGGCATTACGCCGGGCGTTCGTCTGATGGTCGACCAGGCGCAGACGGTCTATGCGCTGTTCGTGGTGCTGATCATCGTCAACGTGGCCATGCTGGTTCTCAGCAAACCCTCCATCGGCCTGTTCCGCTACCTGTTCAAGCTGCCGCTGGGCTTCGTGATGGGTGGCATCGTGATGTTCAGCTTCATCGGCGCGGTGTCGGTGCGCGGCAATCCGCTGGATCTGGTGGTCGCGGCGCTGACCGGCATTCTCGCCTACGTGCTGCGACGCGGCGGTTATCCGCTGGCGCCGCTGGTCATTGGCATGGTGCTGGGGCCGGAACTGGAAAGCTCGCTACGCCGGGGGCTTCTGATCTCGCGCGGCGACTTCTTCTCGTTCTTCACCCATAGCGGCATCGCCACGACGCTGTTCGCGTTGATCGGGCTGTTCCTGGTCTGGACGACGGTGGCGGGCGTGCTCGATTGGCGGGCGAAGATCGCAGCCCGACGCGAGCCCGTATCGCCTTCGAGTAGCCGCGCATGAGCATCGACACCTTCGATTTTTCTTCCTTCGCCGATACTACCCGCAGAGCGATTTCTTGCCATGATCATTACTGACCTCAAGACCCACGTGCTGGCCGCGCCGCTGGAGCAGCCTTTCTCCTTCTCTCAGGGCTGGGTGCATCAGCGCACGGCAATGCTGGTGGAAATTCATACCGATGACGGCCTGGTGGGCTGGGGCGAATGCATCAATCACGGGTTGCAGCCGCCGCAGGTCGCCCAAGCGATGGTCGAGCATGCGCTCAAGCCGCTGGTGATCGGCCGCTCGATCTTCGACCGCGAAGTGCTGTGGGAGACGATGTACAACCACACCCGGCCCTACGGTCAGAAAGGGGCGGCGCTGTTCGGCATTGCCGCGATCGACATCGCGCTGTGGGATCTCGCCGGCAAGGCGCTGGGCCAGCCGATCCACCGGTTGATGGGCGGGGCGTTTCGTACCGAAATCCGGCCTTACGCCACCGGCTTCTATCGTCGCGAAGGCGGAAAGTATCCCGAAGAGGTGGTCGAGGAAGCGCTGCGTCACCAGGCCAATGGCTACCGGGCGATGAAGCTCAAGACCGGTTTCGGTATCGAGGCGGACATTCGCGACATGCGCGCGGTGCGCGAAGCGGTGGGTGACGACATCGCGCTGATGATGGACGCCAACTGCGCCTACAGTGTGCCGGCGGCGCGGCGCATCCTGATGGAGCTCGAAGAGACACGGGTGCATCTGTTCGAGGAGCCGCTGAGCCCGGAAAATCGTCACGGCTATCGCGAGCTCAAGGGCATCTCCCGCACCTGGATCGCTGCCGGCGAGAACGAGTACACCAAGATCGGCTATCGCGACCTGATCAGCGAAGGCGTGCTGGATGTCATCCAGCCGGATCTCGGCGCCGCCGGCGGTCTCACCGAGTGCCAGAAGATCGCCGCCATGGCTCAGGCCTGGCACGTCCCGTTGATTCCCCATGTCTGGGGAACCGGCATCGGGCTGGCGGCAGCGGTGCAGTTCATCGCCACGCTTCCGCCGCAACCGCTGTCGCTGACACCCGACGAACCCATGCTCGAATACGATCAGTCCGCCCATCCGTTCCGTCAGGAGTTGATCGGCGGCGAATTCCAGCTCAATGCCAACGGCTGCGTCGAGGTACTCGACAAGCCCGGCCTGGGAGTCGATATCGACCGCTCGATCATCGATCACTACACCATCCGCTAAGCCGTGCCCACAGGAGAGTCACATGAGTCAGAACCGTAAAATCCTGCTGTTGGGCGTCGACGGCTTGATCCCCGAGCTGGTCGAGCGCTTCTGCGCCGAGGGTGTGCTGCCCAACATCCAGCGCCTGCGTGACGAAGGCGGCTCGACGCGGCTGCTGCCCTACATCTCGACCTGGGGCGACACCAACTTCGTGACGTTTCTGACCGGCCAGGCGCCGGGCACCAGCTGGGTCGGCCAGCGACTGCCGCCCAGCGGCACGCAACATCTGCTGGAGCTGATGAGCGCCGCGGGGCAACGAGCGGCGCTGGTGCATTTTCCCGAGAGCCTCAAACCGACAGGCTCCGACGATCTCTGCTTCGCCCCGTTCTGGAGCGGTAGCGGCCCGGCACCGATGGAGCTCGCCCCGGCGTGCCTGCACAGCACCCATCTCGATCAGTGGACCAATACACCCCAGACCGAAGCCCTGGGGTGGCCGCCCACCGGCACGCTGGCCCATCACCAGAAGCACAATCGCTTTGCCGTCGAGCGTGCGGGTGACGGCTTCGTCGCGCTGATTCCCGCGCATCGTGGCGAGCCCGTGCCGGTAACGCTGAGCCCGAACGGCGAACGTCTACGGCTCACCCTGGCGGACGGCGAGGCCAGCCTGAGCGTCGGCGAGTGGAGCGAATGGCTGCCGCTCGAACTCGAAGGTAAGCGCACGGCGATACGCTTCAAGCTGCTCGACTTCGACGCCGCCAGCGGCAGAATCGATCTGCTGCAATCCCAGGTGACCGCGCCCGCGTCCGCCAGCGGGCAACCCGACGTGGCCCAGCGGTTGATCGAGCGCCATGGCCCGTTCATTTCCAAATGGGCGGTCTCCGCCGACCCGGATACGCGCTACTTCGAGACCAGCTTCGAGGAAGGGCGCTATCAGCTCGAGTGGCTGGTCGACAGTGCCCTGACGCTGCTCAACGAAGAAGGCTTCCAGCTCTTTGCCACGGTCTTCCGGCTCAACGACGAGACTCATCACACCTGTCTGGCGCAATGCGATCCCGAATCGAAGTTCTACGCAGCCGACGATGCCGCGCGCTATCTCGAGGTGATCCGGCGTTCCTACCGGATTCTCGATGACGCCGTGGGCCGGGCACTGGCCGGTTGCGACGACGACACGGTGGTGGTGCTCGCCTCCGATCACGGCGACGTGCCCAATAGCCACCTTTGTGATATCCACAGGCGGTTGGCCGAATTCGACCTGTGCACGATCAATGGCGAAGGCAAGCCCGACGTCGCCGCGAGCCAGGCGTTTCTCAAGGACGAGCGCGGCGGACTGGAGATCTTCGTCAATCGCAATCTCGTGCCGACAGCCGAGATCGAGCGGGTACAGACGCGCATCCTCAAGGCGCTGACCACCTGGTACGTCGAGACGACAAGCGGCGAACGCAACGTGGTCGCGCTGGCACTCAAGAAGCAGGATGCCAGCCCGCTGGGCTACTGGGGCGAGCTGATGGGTGACGTGCTGTTCGCCTACGCCCCCGGTTTCGTCTGGGGCACCAACGAACGCGGCGATACGGTGGCCGAACTCGTTACCCCCGGCGCCAACCACGGCCCGCAGGTGCCTACCGCCAGCACTGCGTTCGCTTCCAATCACGGCGTGGCGTTTTTCCACGGCGCCGGGATTCGCGCCGGCGTCGAACTGCCGTTCGATACCCGTCGCGGCATCCAGCGCATGAATAGCGCCGGCGCCACCTTCGCCCGCCTGCTCGGGCTCTCGACGGATTCGCTGGATGGCAAACCGTTGACTGCGCTGCTGGACCCGGCTTGATTCATCGCAGAGCGTAACGGCTGTTCATGGAGGAAGAGGCGTTTCGCGTTGAGCGATGAAAAGACGCTTCGCGTTGCGTCCGGTCTGTTTTTACGCGGGGGGCAGGATTGATGGAGATCAATAATGATCGTTAATCCTGACCAACCCGGCCGCGTATACGCTGCTTTTCGTTAGCCGGGTTTATCGACATTAATCCATGGGAGTTTTTGTCGATAAACTCTGCCCTTTTATGACTATACATTGATCCATCGGCTAGCCGGTGGCATCCATTGCCAGTGACTCATATCGGTTACATAAAAACATGATATGAGGATTTCCCGGCTGGCAGGGGCTGCTACCTTTAGGTCGTGCTTGGCGATTGCCGATTGCACAATGAGAAGCATGGAATGCATCAAACTGAACGCGTGAGCTTTTGGTCGCCAGTTTCGCAAACGCTTCGTGAAACCGGTCATGGCAACCGTTTGGTCAATCCAATGGAGTTTCGATATGGTCATTAAAAGCGCTAACGATCTTTTTATTCACTTGCTTTCTGACGTCAATAGTGCAGAAAAGCAAATTACTCGCGCACTTCCCAAGCTGGCACGTGCCGCCGATAACGATCAGCTGGTGGAAGCCTTCAAAAAACACCTTGAAGAAACCCGAGGGCAGGTGGAACGGCTCGAGAAAGTGGCGGATACGATTCCTGATATTCGAATCAAGCGCACCAAGTGCTATGTCATGGAGAGCCTGATCGAAGAGTCTCAAGAGCTCATCGATAATGCGGAGAAAGGCCCCGTTCTGGACGCAGGCTTGATAGGTGCGGCTCAAAAGGTGGAGCACTACGAAATTGCCGCCTATGGCACCTTGTGCGCAATGGCTGAGCAGCTCGGTTATACCGAAGCCAAAGATATCCTTGCCGAGACGCTCAAGGAAGAGAAGGCCACCGATGACAAGCTCTCCAAGCTGGCCAAGCAGAACGTGAATCAGAAAGCGGGATAAATCTCGAGTTCCGGATCGATTAGGCCCTCATGGCGAGGGCCTTTTTGAGGTTTCAGTAAGCGGTTTCCATCCGAAAGAAATCATCTTTCGATATCCGGCTTGCCGGGCGTAAAGCTGGGTGGATCGCTCGCCGGGAAACTGTCCGCGCTCATGTCGTCCACACGGGCCTGCATTTCCTGCTCGGAAGGAACGGCAGGAAAGTGATCCACCGGATCGTTCAAGACCCAGTGCGTGTCATGGCGAGTCAGCTTTTCCATCGGAATACGGTAAGTGGTGCCTTCCTCGGTTTCCATCAATACGTTTTGCGTACCGTTTTCCTTGATGACATTACCCACCAACCGACTTTCGCCGTCATAGACAGCGCTACGTTCATTTTCCATGTTGGTAACCTATACCGAATCCGTTCGTGGATGAGTTCTCCTCAGACAACTGCTTTCTCAACGTAGCCCTTTTTTCGGGTGTCGAGAAGCACTCCTTCGGTACGATGAACCGCGGTTGTTTATCTGCGCTAATCGATACCTGTCAAAGCGTTGACGCTGCCTTGACGTTGCCTCGCGATCGGAATTCTGCGATCGGATTTGATGTGCTTTAACGCCGCCGGGCATCGGTGCGCTCGCGGGATTGGCGATCGGCTAACGTTAAACATTGCCAACAGGCACTATCGTCGACCGTGACCGCGACCTACCGCGATCCGGCTGAAAAGGGAGAAATTCGATGTCTTCCGAAGCGCGACATACGCTTTCGCATACCCGCAAGCAGAACGCGGCTGAAGTCACTGGCGTGGAACGCTGGGCTTCGCTGGGCGGTGGTTTGTGGGGGATAGCAGGCGGTTTGAGAAAAGGCGGCCTCATGGGTTGGGGGCAGGCCATCCTGTCAGGAATGCTGGTCTATCGGGCCATCAAGGGAGAGTGTCGGCTCAAGGGCGCGCTCTCGGCCTCTCCTTACGAGAAGCACGTGGCCGAAGCGCATCATTGGCAGGCGGCCAGGGTGGTCTCGCACAGCGTGACCGTCAACAAGCCTCGCGATGAGCTCTACCGTTTCTGGCGCGCGCCCGACAAGCTGGCCGAAGTCCTGACGCCCGCCATGCATATCGAGCAGGTCGACGATCGGACGACACGCTGGATCCTGGATAGCGACCCCGCGAAACAGCTTCTCGTGCGTCTCGTCGACGATCGGGAGGGGGAGTTCCTCGAGTGGGTCTCCGACTCGGAAGCTCTGCCGCCGTTTTCCGGCTGGGTGCGTTTTCAGGACGCGCCAGGCAGAGGCGGGACGGAAGTCCAGTGCTACGTGACCTACGAACCCGCCAAAGGCCATCTGGGTTATCTGGCCGACAAGGGATCGGGCGGCACTTCCCATTGGCTGCACCGCAACCTCCGGCGCTTCAAGCAGAAGATGGAAACCGGCGAGATCACGGCATCGCGGCCGTTTACCTGAGATTTGGGAATGAGATCTGGAAAATCGGGCCTGTCCGGGGATTCGATCATCAGCGATCGCCAAGACACGCCCCGCTTTCAGACGAAGCCTGTCGTCGGCTGGCCTTGTCGATCATGAATGTTCCGCGGGACGTGGCACAGGCCGAACAGGAACAAGGAGAGTTTTCATGCGTGCATTGACATGGCAAGGCACCAATCGGCTGAGCGTCGAGACGTTGCCCGATCCGGAATTGATCAACCCCCGTGACGTCATCGTTCGGGTCAAGCTGTCGTCCGTCTGCGGCTCAGACCTGCACCTTCTGGATGGTTACGTACCCACGATGCACGCCGGCGACGTGCTCGGGCACGAGTTTCTGGGAGAAGTGGTCGAGGCAGGAAGCGGGGTGACCCAGTTCAGCCGTGGGGATCGGGTCATCGCGATCTCGATCCTGGGCTGTGGCGACTGTCAGCCTTGCCAGCGTCAGGAATTTTCCTGCTGCGACAACTCCAACCCCAATCCCACGTTCACCCAGGAACTCTACGGACATGCCTGTACGGGCATCTTCGGCTACAGCCATGCATTCGGCGGATACGCCGGCAGCCATGCCACCTACGTCAGGGTGCCGTTCGCCGACGTCAATCTGTTCAAGGTGCCGGAAGGCATCAGCGACGAGAAGGCGCTTTTCGTCTCGGATGCCGTGCCCACGGGCTATTACGGCGCCGATATCGCCGATATCGAACCGGGCGACACGGTCGCCGTCTGGGGCTGCGGGGGTGTCGGGCAGATGGCCATTCGAAGCGCTTATCTGATGGGCGCCGAGCAGGTCATCGCCATCGACCGCTTCGAGGACCGCCTGCATCTCGCTCGCAAGCAGGGCGGGGCGATCGGGCTGAACTACACCCAGCATGACATTCATGATGCGCTGTTGAGCCTGACCGGCGGGCGCGGCCCCGACCGGTGCATCGACTGCGTGGGCATGGAAGCGCATTCCGAACACAAGCTCGAAAATGTCTACGACCGTACGAAGCAGATGATGCGGCTGCAAACGGAACGCGGTGCGGCGCTGCGCCAGGCGATCCACTCCTGTCGCAAGGGAGGGACCGTGTCCGTGCTTGGCGTCTACGCGGGCTTCATGGACAAGTTCCCGATCGGCGCGGTCGTCAACAAGGCGCTGACGATGAAATCGGGCCAGCAGCCGGGGCAGCGTTATGTCGAACGGATCTTCGAACACATTCAGGCCGGCGAACTCGACCCTTCCTACCTCATGACCCATACCGCTTCGCTGGAAGATGGCCCCCAAGGCTACGCCATGTTCAAGCACAAGAGCGACGACTGCCTGCGTGTCGTCTTTGCGCCTTGAGGCCAGGCCTCGAGGTCATAAAGCTCGAGGTCAGAGGTCATAGAGTAAGCCCGGCAAATCAGGAACTCGGGGAAAGGAACCAACGAAAGAGGCTCAACGATGATGTTGAGCCTCGGTTCGACAAGCCAGCAATATCTGTCTTTTCCGTTTACCGTTTACCGCTCAGTTCGTCACTTTCCGACCGGGCGAGGAAGGCACGGGTAACGTCGTCGAGGTTGTCTTCCAGCCACTTCGCCATGGCCAGCTCCTCCTGGAGGATGCTTTCGCAGACTTCCTTGATACGAATCTCACCCAACTGATCGGCGGCAGCGATCAACGCACGGTAGTTGGCGATCTCGAAGTGCTCGAAGGCGTAACTGGCGACGCTACCCTTGACCACTTCGTCGGGCGCCATGGAACCGCCGATCGCCTGGCCCATCGCGGCAAACTTCCCGCCCAGGTCTTTCATCGTCGAGGTGCTGGTATTCATCGACTCCAGACACTCCTCGAGCCGAGCGGCCTGGGACTTGGTTTCATCGATATGCTGGGTAATGCGCGCCTGCAATTTCGGATAATGCTCCAGACGCTTGGCCTGGGCGGTCAGCATCTGCTCGGCCTGCTCTTCCATGGCATGAGCGTCCTTGAGCCATGAATGAAGCTGTTGCATGGGATCGCTACTCATCGTTCATCTCCTTGAAAACTACCGGCCTCGTAGTCGAACGAAGGCCATCGTTGGGTTACGCATCCCTGAATCGAAGCCGTCCGGCTTATTCAGCCTCCCCCACGCCTTTCATGACATCGGCCATGTTTTCGTACTGGCCTTCGGGCAAGGCTTCGACGACTTTCATGACGTCGGATTCCGCACCATTTTTCTTGGCGTGCTCAACGATATCGTTCTTGCCTGCCGGAAAATCGATACCGCCAAGATAGCTTGAGATATTGGCCGGAGACCGGCCTCCGAGACCTCGAGTCATCATCGATACTCCTTGTAGGTTCATGCTTGTCACTTATCTAGCTTAGTCGGCGGCCGACCGCATACCAGCGAGAACCGCGCGCTGGATTGACGGGGGTTAACGCCGTGGCGAGGAGTAGGGGCAGGCGAGATTTCGGGCAGTGAAGTCGTTCGCGGTCACGCGCTCACATACCGTCCCGGCAGCCGTTCGGCCAGGAAATCCATGAACAGCCGGGCGCGCTGGGAGAGGGCGGTCTGGCGGTAGTAGACGACATTGATGCGCTGGGTCTGGAATTGCGTCTGATCGGGCAGGATATCGACGAGAAGGCCTTGCCGGCGCGGGGCGATCGTCACGTAGTCGGCCAGGCAGGCGATGCCCTCGCCCGCCATGACGAGTTCGAGCAGCGTCGTGCCGCTGGAAGCGGAAAGCGTCGGCCTGACATGTAGCGGCTCGCCGCGCCCGTCGAGCAGCGGCCAGCGATTGAGGTGATCCAGCTGGCTGAAGCCGAGCAGGCTGTGGTGGGCGAGATCGTCGACGCTCCGGGGAACGCCGCGTCGAGTCAGGTACTCGGGGCTCGCCAACAGTCGCAGCGGGCTGTTGCCGAGCGGGCGCGCGTGCAGCGAAGAGTCTTCCAGCTCGCCGATACGGATGGCGAGGTCGACCCGCTGTTCGAGCAGATCGACGAAGCGGTCGTGGGTGTCGAGCTCCAGCGCGATACCGGGGTAGCGCTGACGGAATTCTCCGATCACCGGCACGAGCACGAACTGCATGAAGCTCGGCGCCGCGTTGATGCGAAGCCGCCCCTGGGGCCGGTCCTGATGATGGGCGATGGCTTCCTCGGCGCTGTCGACGGCAGCGAGAATCGACCGCACGTGGCCGAGGAACGTCTCGCCTTCTTCGGTCAACTCCAGCCGCCGCGTCGTCCGCCGCAACAGCGTCGTGCCCAGTTTGCGCTCGAGACGATTGAGCGCGCGGCTGACGCCGGAGACCGTCATGTCCAGCCCCTCGGCGGCGGCCGTGATGGAACCCCGGTCGACCACGGCAACGAACGCCAGCTGTTCCTCGAGCGTGCTTTTCATGGACGCCTCCCAGCGAGATCGGACGGTTATTGATTTTAAGTCAAAAGTGACTTGTCGCCAGCGTGGTTTATCCATTGCGGTTTGTCGCCACAATGGTGCCATTGCGCTGCGCCAGAGAAACATCGGGGTGCGGCATTCAAGATCGCGACGGAGAACGCTCGAACGATGAAGATTCTATTGATCAATGGCGGCAAGCCGTTTGCCCATTCCAGCGGCGAGCTCAACAATACGCTGCACGGTATCGCCTGGCACACGCTGATCGAACTGGGCCACGAGCTCCGCGAGACGGTGATCGAGCAGGGCTACGATATCGACGCCGAAGTGCAGAACTATCTCTGGGCCGATGTCATCGTCTATCAGATGCCGGGCTGGTGGATGGGCGCGCCCTGGACCCTCAAGCGCTACATCGACGAAGTGTTCACCGCCGGCCACGGTTCTCTCTATGCCAGCGACGGGCGCACGCGCACCGATCCCAGCAAGCAGTACGGCAGCGGCGGGCTGCTGCAGGGGCGTCGCTACATGCTGTCGCTGACCTGGAACGCGCCGATCGAAGCGTTCGACGAGCCGGGCAACTTCTTCGAAGGCCTCGGCGTCGACGGTGTCTACTTCGCCTTCCACAAGTCGCAGGAATTCGTCGGGCTGGCCGGGCTGCCGAGCTTCATCGCCAACGACGTGATCAAGCAGCCGGAAGTCGAGCGGTACCAGGCGGAATACCGCGAGCATCTGGAGCGGGTGATCGGCCGGGCCGAAGCGCCGGTGGCCGAGACCCGCCGGGACACCGTCACGAGCTGACATCGGCTGGACCCGACGCCACCGCAGCGGAGATGAAATCCGGTATGCTGGAATGATCGATAGCTTGCTCACTGTCGATCATTCCTGGTCCATCCGAGGTGTCTTTCATGTCTTACGCCGCTGCGCAACCTGCCAAACTTCCCCCTCGTCCCGATGCGGAAACGCTCCGGGCGCTGATCGCCGATCTCGAGCCGATACTGGGCGATCGGATCACCACGGCGGCGGGAATTCGCAATCAGCACGGGCATGACGAGTCCTGGCACCATCCGGCCGCGCCGGACGCCGTCTGCTTTCCGCACTCCACCGAGGAAGTCTCTGCGATCGTGCGGGCCTGCGCGGCCCACCGGGTGCCGGTGATTCCCTACGGTGTCGGCACGTCCATCGAAGGTCAGGTGATCGCCGATCATGGCGGGCTAAGTGTCGATCTTTCCGCCATGAACGCGATTCTCGACGTACGTCCCGAAGACATGGACGCCACCGTGCAGCCCGTCCGGCAGCGCGACGCGCTCCTGCAGGGGGCCATCGGCATAGACGGTATCGCCGGAGTGGATGAAGAAATCCGGCCGGACCTGGCGCATCGCTTCCCAGGTGCGCATGCCACCACGGGATTCGTCGATCCCCCAGCCCTGGCCGACGACGTCGCCCGACCACACGAAACGCAGGTCGCGCGGGGTGGATGGCGGCAAGCGCAGTTGCCCGACCATCGGCTCGCTCACCGCGCGTTCGTCTCCCAGGGCGGCGAAACGTACCCGGTAATGCACGGTATTCATTCCCTGAAGGCCGGTCGCATCGATCTTGCCGATCAGGTCGGTGCTGGGCAGCACGTCGACCCAAGGCAACTGGCGGGCGCCGCGGAACTCCGGGTTGTCGGCCACCTCGACCAGCATCCGCGACGGCATGCTGGCGCGCCCCCACAGCATCGCGCGGTCCGTCAGCGCATCGCCGCTCATCACGCCGCCTTCGACCGTCGGACGTCGACCTTCCGCCATGATGATCGCCGGCGCCCCCAGCAGCCCGGTGGCGGCCAACCCGAGGCCGATGCCGAGATGGCCACTGGTGATCAGGAAGTCACGCCTGGAAAAGCCTTTTCGATCGATCGTCATCGTGCCGTCTCCATCCGCTCGGGGTCAGTGATGCCAGTGACAACAGGCTAGGCGACGCGAATGACGAAGATGTGAAAGTGAGTGGTGGCGCCCGCCGGCCATTCACCTCGCCGAGCGGGATCGCGCTATGCTGAACGCGCCATGAAAGAGGAGGTCCGGCCATGACCCATCGTATCGGCAATACCGACATTCAGCCGCGACACCGTTTGAGCTGCCACTGTGGCGCGGTGGTACTCGAACTGGAACTGCCCGATGGCGTGGTCGATCCACATCGATGCGACTGCTCGCTGTGCCGACGCAAGGGCGCCATCACGTCGGGCGTTCCGCTGAATGCATTGCACGTTATCGCGGGCGAGGAAGTCCTGCGCTGCTATCAGTTCAACACCCTGACCGCGAAGCACTATTTTTGCGGTAACTGCGGGATCTACACCCACCATCAGCGGCGTTCGAATCCGAATGAATATGGCTACAACGTGGGCTGTCTGGAAGGCGTCAATCCGTATGACCTGGGCGAGGTCGAGACCACTGACGGCGTGAATCACCCGGCCGATCGCTGACGGCCGGGTGGTGTCGAGCTTCAGGCTTGCCGAGCCGCCCGCGCCGCATGCAGTTTCCGGTAGCTTTCGAGCAGGCGCTGGTGGCGATCCAGGCCCTCCAGTTGCACGCTGGTTGGCGTCAAACCGGCGAAGCGAACCGAGCCTTCCACGGAACCGACGACTGCCGTCATCTTGTCCTCGCCGAACATGCGCCTGAGGTTATAGAGATAGTCCTCGAGCTCCAGCTCGTCATCCAGTGTGATCTGCAGCACTGCGAGCAGCGCTTGATAGAACAGGCCGCGTTCGACGGTGTTGTCGTTGAACTGCAGGAACATCTCGACCTGGTCCAGCGCCTCCTCGAGTTGGCCGAGCGCCAGATTGATCAGCAGTTTCAGCTCGAGAATCGTGAGCTGGCCCCAGACGGTGTTCTCGTCGAATTCGATGCCGATCAGGGTGATGATCTTCATCTGCTCGTCGAGCTCGCTCTCCTCCAGGCGCTCGAGCAGGTCGGCCAGCTGCGCCTCATCCAGCGCATGCAGGTCGAGGATGTCTTCGCGGAAGGCGAGCGCCATGTTGGTGTTGTCCCAGACCAGATCCTCGACCGGATACACCTCGGAGTAGCCGGGCACCAGGATGCGGCAGACCGGCGCGCCCAGGTCTTCATGGATCGCCACGTAGGCCTCCAGCCCTTCGGCTTCGAGAATGCCGAACAGCGCGGCTGCCTCTTCCGCGTTGGAGCCCGAGAAGTCCCACTCGACGAACTCGACATCCGCCCGGGCGCTGAAGAAGCGCCAGGAGATGACGCCGGAAGAGTCGATGAAGTGCTCGACGAAGTTGTTGGGCTCCGACACCGCCTGGGAGTTGAAGGTGGGCGGTGGCAGGTCGTTCAGGCCTTCGAAGCTCCGGCCCTGCAGCAGCTCGGTGAGACTGCGCTCGATCGCCACCTGCAGGCTGGGGTGCGCGCCGAAGGAGGCGAAGACACCGCCGGTGCGCGGGTTCATCAGCGTGACGCACGCGACCGGGTACCGACCGCCGAGGGAGGCATCCTTCACCAGCACCGGGAAGCCCTGGGCTTCCAGCGCTTCGATGCCTTCAACGATGCCGGGATATTTCGCCAGCACGGCCTCGGGCACGTCCGGCAGCACGATCTCCTGCTCGATGATCTGTCGTTTCACCGCGCGCTCGAAGATCTCCGAAAGGCACTGCACCTGCGCTTCGGCGATGGTGTTGCCCGCGCTCATGCCGTTGCTGAGATACAGGTTCTCGATCAGGTTCGACGGGAACCAGACCGTCTCGCCGTCCGACTGGCGCACGAAGGGCAGCGAGACGATGCCGCGATCCGTCCGGCCGGAGTTGGTGTCGAACAGATGCGAGCCGCGCAGCTCGCCTTCCGGATCGAAGATCGCCCGGCAGTGGTCGTCGAGAATTTCTACCGGCAGTTCGTCATTCGGCCCCGGCTGGAACCACTTCTCACCGGGATAATGGACGAAATCGCTATCGGCGATCTCCGGGCCGAAGAACTGATCGTTGTAGAAGAAGTTGCAGGAGAGGCGCTCGATGAACTCGCCCAGCGCGGAGCAGAGCGCGGCTTCCTTGGTGGCGCCCTTGCCGTTGGTGAAACACATCGGTGAGGCGGCGTCGCGAATGTGCAGCGACCACACGTTCGGCACGATATTGCGCCACGAAGCGATCTCGATCTTCATGCCGAGGTCCGCAAGGATCTTCGTCATGTTGGCGATGGTCTGCTCCAGCGGCAGATCCTTGCCCTCGATCCAGGTCGATTCGCCTTCGCCGTCTTTGACATGAGTCCCCGCCATCAGCAGCGCCTGGGCGTCTTCGTCGATGCTCTTGACCGTCTCGATCTGGAATTCCGGGTTGTTCTGGATCACCCGCTTGACCGAGCAGCGCTCGACGGAGCGCAGGATGCCGATGCGATCCTTCTCGGAGATATCGTCCGGCAACTCGACCTGGATCTTGAAGATCTGGTTGTAGCGGTTCTCCGGGTCGACGATGTTGTTCTGCGAAAGCCGGATGTTCTCGGTCGGAATGTCCCGCGCGTTGCAGTAGACCCGCACGAAGTAGGCTGCGCACAGCGCCGAAGACGCCAGGAAGTAGTCGAACGGCCCCGGTGCGGAGCCATCGCCCTTGTAGCGGATCGGCTGGTCGGTGATGACGGTGAAGTCATCGAACAGCGCTTCCTGACGCAGGTTGTCGAGATAGTTGACCTTGATTTCCATGGAGAAGGACCGCGTTGGTAAGTGGCTGCGCCTCGAATTCTGGACCCGGGCGGATGGCGGCCATTATCCGGATTTGGGGGCGCTGCGTCTTGGGGGTGTTTTGTCGGAGTGGCGTTTCGGCTCGAAGGCGTCCCGTTTCGACCGGATGACCATTTCGACCGGATGACAAAAGGCCCGACCCCCATCCAATGGGGATCGGGCCAGCTCTCTTGCTAACGATGCGTTGAACAGCATCGCCAAGCGGTCTCGCTGGGCGCGACAGTTGCTACGAGGCGACCTGAAAGGCCATGGTGGCCTGTACGGCTCGCTTCCAGCCGTCATACAGTTCATTGCGCCTGTCGTCGCTCATGTGGGGTTCGAAGCGGCGTTCGATCGCCCATTGCTCGGCGATCTGCTCGCGCGACTCCCAGAACCCGAGGGCGAGACCGGCAAGGTAGGCGGCGCCCAGCGCCGTCGTTTCGTTGATTTCGCTACGCAGCACGTCGACGTTGAGAATATCCGCCTGGAACTGGGCCAGGAAGTTGTTGGCGATGGCGCCACCGTCGGTGCGCAATTCGGTCAGATCGATTCCCGAATCGGACTGCATCGCCTTGAGGACGTCCGCCGTCTGATAGGCCATGGACTCGATGGCGGCGCGGATGAACTGCTCCTTGCTGGTACCCCGCGACAGGCCGAACATCGCGCCGCGCACGTTCGAATTCCAGTAGGGCGCGCCGAGGCCGGTGAAGGCCGGTACCAGGTAGACGCCATCGTTGTCGCCGGCGCGCTCGGCATACGCTTCGGAATCCGAGGACTTGCCCAGCATGCGCAGCCCGTCGCGCAGCCACTGGACCACCGAGCCGGCCACGAATATCGAACCTTCCAGGGCGTATTCGACCTTGCCGTCGATCTCCCAGGCGATCGTCGTCAGGAGTCCGTTCTCCGAAGCCGTGGCTTCGGTACCGGTATTCATCAGCGTGAAGCAGCCGGTGCCGTAGGTGTTCTTGGCCATGCCGGGCTTGAAGCAGGCCTGGCCGAACAGGGCGGCTTGCTGGTCGCCAGCAATACCCGCGATCGGCAGCTCGTTGCCGAAGAAGTATTTCGGCAGCACGTTGCCATAGACTTCGCTGGAGGATTTGACCTCGGGCAGCATCGATTCCGGCACGCCGAACAGTTCGAGCAGCTCCGGATCCCACCGGCGTTCACGGATGTTGAACATCAGCGTGCGCGAGGCGTTGGTCACGTCGGTGACGTGTTCGGCGCCGCCGGTCAGGTTCCAGATCAGCCAGGAATCCATGGTGCCGAACAGCAGGTCGCCTTTTTCGGCCTTCTCCTTGACGCCGTCGACGTTGTCGAAGATCCACTTGACCTTGGTGCCTGAAAAATAGGCGTCGATCACCAGGCCGGTCTTGTCGCGGATCATGTCGGCGTGGCCCGCTTCACGCAGCTGGTCACAGATCTCGGCCGAATGCCGCGATTGCCAGACGATGGCGTTGTAGACCGGCTGGCCGGTGTGCTTGTCCCAGATCACCGTGGTCTCACGCTGATTGGTGATGCCGATGCCGGCAATTTCCGAGACGTCGACCTGGGTGTTGTTGATCACCTCGGTCAGCGTTGTCAGCACGCTGGTCATGATGTCGCGCGGGTTGTGTTCCACCCAGCCCGGTCGCGGAAAGATCTGTTCGAACTCGCGCTGGGCAACGCCTGCGATCTGCCCATTGTGATCGAACAGCATGGCGCGGGAACTGGTCGTACCCTGGTCGATCGCGAGTACGTATTTCTTTTCGTCGCTCATGGCGGTTGCTCCTCGTATTCGTTGCGGAAATCGATCAGTCAGACGGGTTAATAGATGTAGGCTACAAGCGCAGCCAGCGTGCTACCGATGACAGGGCCGACCACGGGAACCCAGGCATAGCGCCAGTCGTTAGGGCCCTTGTTCTTGATCGGCAGTACGGCATGGGCAATGCGGGGGCCGAGGTCACGCGCTGGGTTGATGGCGTAGCCTGTCGGCCCACCCAGCGAGGCCCCGATCGAGACCACCAGCAGTGCGACCGCCAATGGCCCGAGGCCGGATGGCGTGTTACCGAACATGATGATCACGAAGATCAGTACAAAGGTGCCGACGATCTCGCTGACCAGATTCCAGCCGTAGGATCGGATGGTCGGTGCCGTGGAAAACGTAGCCAGTTTGATGGAGCTATCTTCGGTGTCATCGTACTGTTTTTTATAGGCGAGGTAGCAAACGACCGCCCCGAGAAAGCCGCCGACGAACTCAGCTACAAAGTACGTGACAGTCGTGACGACATTGATCGGAATACCATCGGCGTACTCCTGAGCCGGACCGATAAGTAAACTGAGAGTCACCGCTGGGTTGAGATGCGCACCGGTATCGTAGGCAACGTAGACCCCGCAGAACACGGCAAGCCCCCAGCCGAAGAAGATCACGATGCCATCGCTGCCGTTGCCGTTCGTCCTGTTCAGCAGGACGTTGGCCACGACGCCGCAACCCAGTAGCGTCAGGAACGCCGTTCCGGCGATCTCGTGAACCAGTATCGTTTCTACAATGCCCATGAATACCCCTTACTGTCACGAATGTCGTATCCGGATAAGGCCGGACTTGCATGCCCAGCAAGGTGAATGCCGATAAAAATGATGGGCTGGCGTGCCATGTGCTTCCTCCTTCGTGTTGCGCCTCTCGTATCGACGGCAGTCGGATTGATGCCGTCATTCGCGACGGCGGCGTTCGCTTATGGGGTCCGGGAGCGTACCTAGATTTCCGGCTCGGCCTTGGTGGGCCCGTCGGAAGAGCGAGCGAGGTAGTCGGCAAGCCGTTGGCATTGATCATCGTCGAGCCGTAACCCGAGCTTGGATCGCCGCCAGAGGATATCTTCGGCAGTTCGTGCCCACTCGTGATCGCGCAGGTAATCGACTTCGGCGGCATACAGGTCGGCGCCAAAATGCTCGCCCAGATCTTCCAGGCTTTTTGCACCCTCCACGATGTCGCGCACGCGGGTCCCGTAGTTGAAGACCAGGCGATTGGCCATGCCCAGGGGAATGAAGGGGTGACTGGCCTGTAGCGACTCGAACAGATGCTGGGGTTTCGCTTCTTCTCCGCCGGGGAGCGGGTGGCCCTTGCCGGTCCAGGCTTTTCCCTGGTTGCCGAGCTCAGGGGCCAGTTGATCGACGGCATCCTCGGCCAGCCGCCGATAGGTGGTCAGCTTGCCGCCGAAGACGTTGAGCAGGACGGCGCCGCCGGAGGTATCGAGCTGGATGCGGTAATCGCGGGTGATTTCGCTGGCGTTGTCCTCGCGATCGTCGAGCAGGGGGCGCACGCCGGAGTAGCTCCAGACGACGTCGTCGGGACCGATCGACTGCTCGAAATAGCGATTGGCGGATTCGCAGAGATAGCGGACCTCGTCTTCCTCGATCGCCACTCTGCCCGGTGCGCCCTCGTGCTCGACGTCGGTCGTTCCGATCAGCGTGAAATCACGCTCGTAGGGGATGGCGAACACGATGCGGCCATCGGGCTGCTGGAAGATGTAGGCGTAGTCGTGGTCGAACAGCCGGTTCACCACGATATGGCTGCCCTTGATCAGGCGCAGCGAATACGGGTGCTTCTGCGAAGCGACCTCGTCGAGGAAACGTACGGCCCAGGGCCCGGCCGCATTGGCCAGCCCGCGCGAGTGAACCGCGATTGTCTCGCCGTCCATCGTCTTTAGAGTGACTTGCCAACCGTCGGCGTTGCGCACCGCCGTTTCCGCGCGGGTACGCGTCATGATACGGGCGCCACGGTCGGCCGCGTCCATGCAGTTGAGCACCACCAGCCGAGCATCCTGAACCCAGGCATCCGAGTAGGCGAAGCCCCTGGCGAACTCGGGCTTCAGTGGCGTCCCGGCCGGGTGATCGGCGAATTTGATCCCTTGCGAGCCCGCCAGCGTCTGGCGTCCACCCAGGTGGTCGTACAGGAAAAGCCCGGTTCGGATCATCCAGGCCGGCCGCAGATGTTTCTGATGAGGCAGGACGAAACGCATCGGCCAGATGATGTGCGGCGCTGCCTTGAGCAGTACCTCGCGCTCGGAAAGTGCCTTGGCCACGAGCTTGAACTCGTACTGCTCGAGGTAACGCAGGCCTCCGTGGATCAGCTTGGTCGAAGCCGAAGACGTATGGCTGGCAAGATCATCTGCCTCGACCAGCAGCACCGAAAGGCCGCGACCCGCGGCGTCACGCGCGATACCCGCGCCGTTGATACCGCCGCCGATGACAATCAGATCGTAGCTTTCGTTGTCCATGTTCGGATCTGCTCGCTAATGTTCGAATTGACTCATTGTGGCTCGCTATCGAACATTTTTAATTAATCAAAAAGTATTAGATGCTGGACAAGTCGTATGTCTGTTGTGGATTGCGAGAGCGGTAACTGCCTGATGAATCAATAGTCTAGAGCGACTTTATCCATTCGTTTACGAAATTTTCATCAATGAAAATTTCTCGGGTCAGAAGTTTTTATCCGAATTTCATGAGCTTGAATCGCGTAGAGACAAGTGTCAGAGGGAGGGGCTGGTGGCGGTCATCATGACGACTCGCGATAGGCCTGCCTGGGGCGGGGTGGAAGCGCGGATGCGGAGAGGAGAGGGCTTTCGAAATCGAACATTGGGTCTGCGTTCGAGACCGTAATACTTAGGAAGGTAAAGGAGGTAAACGATGACCGAAGAGCGACCCCCAATATCCATCCCGGCGAGATTCTGTTGGAAGAATTCATCGAGCCGTTGGGTTTGACCAAAAATGCCCTGGCCACGGCCATTGGTGTGCCGGCGACCCGTATTGGCGAAATCACGCGCGGGGCGCGGGCGATCACGGCAGACACGGATCTGCGCTTGTCGATCTACTTCGGTACCAGCCCGGGCTATTGGTTGCGGCTACAGAACGCCTATGATCTGGAAGAGGCCAGACGCCACGATCACTACGAGGGGATTCGCCCTCGGGTGGCTTGATCGAGCCAGGTAACCAGAAGGGCGGCGCCAATGTCGCCTTCGGCACGAACCGCCGTATCCGCTTCTCTCCGCCTAACTTGCAGCTGAATCCCTCTCATGTCGCTGTCTCATATTTCACGCCAGCTTCTGCAGTTCTTCATACAGCGCCAAGGGAATCTTCACGCCATTGACGCGGCTGCGTTCCCGCGCTTCATAACGACGCTGCGAGGGCAGCCGGGCGCCCTGGTCGAGGATGCGCTCGAACAGCACTTCCGCGTGGGCGAGATGCGCGTCGGCGCGTTCGCCCAGGAAGGTGGCGGGGGAGAGGGCGAGGATGATTTCGCCGTGGTAGGGCTTGCCGGTGCCGTCGTCGTTGGTGGGCTGAGTCTCGTGGCTGAGCACGTCGCCGATCAAGGGGCCGGCGAGCAGTTCGATCATGGTCGAGAGCGCGGAGCCCTTGTGGCCGCCGAAGGGGAGCATGGCGCCTTCGAGCGCGGCTGCCGGATCGGTGGCCGCGTTGCCCTGGTCGTCCAGTGCCCAGCCTTCGGGGATCGAGTCGCCAGCGCGTTTGTGCAGTTCGATCTCGCCACGGGCGACGACGCTGGTGGCAAAATCGAAGGTATAAGGATGCTTGCCCGGTCGCGGCCAGGAAAATGCGATGGGGTTGGTTCCCAGCAGCGGGCGATTGCCGCCCGTGGGGGCGACGAAGGCATGGGTCGGGTTCATCGCCAGGCCGACCAGCCCCATCTCGGCGAGTGTTTCGACCTCGGGCCAGAGCGCGGAGAAGTGAAAGCAGTTGTTGATCGCGAGCGCGGCGATGCCGTTACGTTCGGCCTTCTCCTTGAGGTGCGACTTGCCTCGTTCGAAAGAGAGCAGCGAGTTGCCCCGATGCGCATCGATCCTCACGATGCTGGGTGCCTGATCGATGATCTCCGGCTCGGCCTGGGTATCGACGCCGCCTTTTCTGGCGGTTTCCACGCAACTGATGAGGCGATAAAGGCCGTGGGAATGGCATTCGTCACGTTGCGCCGCGATCACACTGCGCGTGATTGCGCCGGCGTGGGCGTCGCTGAATCCGGCATTGCCGAGGATGCGCAGGCTCAGCGCTTCGGCGTCTCGAAGCGAAAGGGTAATGTCTTGTTCCATGATCGGGCTCTTCGGCGGGTGCATCAGACATTGGCATGCAAAGACGCCAGACAGTGAGTCGGCTCTTTGTCATACAAGCAGGAAGCCAGCATAAACGTCTGAAACGTCAGCGCCTGTTAGACGAAAGTGATAGTTCGTCGAGCGTGATGCCCCGAATGGTGTGGTTGCATGTCGGGCTAGGTCGGATCCTGATGCGATCCCGGCACCGCCAGCGCGTTCAGATCGAGCATCTGGATCGCGCTGATTGCGGCCTCGATGGCGCCTTCCTGGCACAAGCCGGACAGGGCGGCATTTTCATAGCCAGACAGTGCGGCCTCGATGCAGGCTTTTTGGACTTTCGTGGCGAGCTGCAGCGCTTCCGTCTCGTTCATCGCTTCTTCTCCAATCGTCCATCGCGCATTTGCAGGTACTCCCTGAGCACCACGGCATGATTGCATTCGACGTCTTTCGCAGCGAACAGCAGCGTCAGCTGCTGCTGGCGGGCGATCTCACATAGCTCGTCGAGAGCGGTGGTGTCGGCCTTGGCGAGTTCCGCGAGATACGCCTTTCGAAACGCTTGCCAGCGTTCCCGGTCATGGCCGAACCACTGGCGTAGTGCCTTGCTGGGTGCGAGCGTCTTGTACCACGCATCGATCCTGGCATCTCGTTTGGCGATGCCACGCGGCCACATGCCATCGATCAGAACTCGATAGCCGTCGTTCTGGGCGGCGGCGTCGTAAATCCGTTTGAGCTGAATCTTCATGAATGCTCCCCGAGGATTGGCGGTAGCAATCTTCGCCAATATCCGGATACTTATAACGCTGTGTTTTTGTTTCTAACAACAAGCAGGGATAAAAAATTATGAAAAAGGCTTTTGTGGTTCCAGCCGCTGCCGCTCTTTTCGCCGTCGGCTCGACCGCCTCGGCTGTGGCTCCTGCCCAGGAAAAGCCGCTGGTCATCGGCACCAACAACTGGGCCGAGAACGTTGCCGTCGCCAACCTCTGGAAGCTGGTGCTGGATGGTCAGGGGTATGACGTCGAGCTATCGGATGTCGGCAAGAGTGCCTTGTTTGCGGGATTGGCGAATGGTGATTTCGATCTATCGCTGGAGCTGTGGCTGCCTTATACCGACAAGGCGTTTCTCGAGCCATACAAGGATACGCTCGAGGTACACGACGCCTGGTATGACAGGACCGGGCTGGGCCTGGTGGTGCCGAGCTATGTCGACATCGATTCCATTCCGGAACTGGCGAAGCGTGCCGACGAGTTCGAATACCAGGGCAGCCCGACGATTCTGGGGATCGACCCGGGCTCGGCGATCGCCGGGATGACCGACGATGCTATCGAAACCTACGATCTGCCTCTGAACCAGGTGAACAGCTCCGAACCGGCGATGATGTCCGCGCTCGACCGTGCCTACAAGAGTGAAGAGCCGATCGTGGTAACGCTGTGGAATCCGCACTGGGCCTTCGCGGACTACGATCTGAAGTATCTCGAGGATCCCGAGAAGGTCTATGGCGACGGTGACACGATCTACTGGTTCTCCCGCGAGGGCTTTTCGGGAGACGATCCGTGGCTGACGGCGGTGCTCGATGCCTGGCACATGAGCGATGAAAGTCTCGGCGAGCTGATGTCGGAGATCGAGTCTCAGGACGATCCGGTGGCGGGCGCACGGACCTGGCTCGAGGAAAACCGCGATCAGGTCGACGAATGGCTGGCGGCCGGCGAGCAGATTCAACCGTAGCGATAGCGGCGATCGCGTCTTGTCCTGCGTGGCTGGCCGCTTCTATTAAACGGAACGGTCAGTCAGTGCAACCACTGCGGGTCACGCTATTGGACAATTGATTAAACGCTGCTTCACGCTCTAGTCTGTGCCGATTACCGGATACCTGACAGACCGGTAACACAATGACAATCGGCCACAAGCCGATATCACAATAACAGCGTGCGCTGTGCAGGAGATTGACAATGAAGAAGACGCTGCTTGCGGCTGGCATCGCCGCCATGATGCTGGGCGCGACCCCGGTCATGGCCAAGACGCTGGTCTACTGCTCCGAAGGCTCTCCGGAAGGCTTCGATCCCTCGCTCTACACTGCGGGGACCACCTTCGACGCGTCGAGCAAGACGGTCTACAACCGTCTGGTCCAGTTCAAGCCGGGTACCACCGAAGTCGAACCGGCCATCGCCAAGAGCTGGGAAATCTCCGACGACGGCCTGGAAGTGACCTTCCATCTGCGCGATGACGTCAAGTTCCAGACCACCGACTTCTTCACGCCGAGTCGAAAACTCAACGCCGACGACGTCATCTGGACGTTCGAGCGTCAGATGGACGAGAACAACCCGTATTACAAGCTCGCCAACGGCAGCTTCGAGTACTTCAATTCCATGTCGATGGGCGAGTTGATCAAGTCGATCGAGAAGGTCGACGATCATACCGTGAAGTTCGTGCTCACCAAGCCCAACGCGCCATTCGTCGCCAATCTGGCAATGGACTTCGCTTCGATCCACTCCAAGGAGTACGAGCAGCAGTTGCTCGACGAGGGCAAGCCGGAGCTGGCCAACCAGCAGCCGATCGGTACCGGTCCGTTCCAGTTCGTCAACTACCGTGAAGATGCGGCCATTCGCTATCAGGCGAACCCGGACTACTTCCGCGGCAAGCAGCCGATCGATAACCTGGTCTTCGCCATCACTTCCGATGCCCAGGTTCGCTACCAGAAGCTGATGGCGGGCGAGTGTCATGTGATGCCGTTCCCGAATCCGTCCGATGTCGAAGAGATGAAGCAGAACGACGACATCAACGTACTCCAGGAAGCGGGTCTGAACGTGGCCTACTTGGCCTACAACACCCAGCAGGCGCCATTCGACAAGCCGGAAGTGCGCAAGGCACTCAACATGGCGATCAACAAGCAGGCGATCATCGACGCGGTGTTCCAGGGCGCTGGCGAAGTCGCCAAGAACCCGATCCCGCCGACCATGTGGGGCTACAACGACGACATCCAGGATGATCAGTACGATCCCGAGAAAGCCAAGCAGATGCTGGCCGATGCGGGCGTCGAGAACCTGAAGATGAACATCTGGGCGATGCCGGTTCAGCGTCCGTACATGCCGAATGCGCGGCGTACCGCCGAGCTGATGCAGTCGGATCTGGCCAAGGTCGGTGTCGATGCGGAGATCGTCACCTACGAATGGGGCGAGTATCTGAAGCGTTCTTCGGATACCAAGCGCGAGGGCGCGGTCATTCTGGGCTGGACCGGCGACAACGGCGATCCGGACAACTTCATGGGCGTGCTGCTCGGCTGTGATGGTGTCGGCGGTGCCAACCGTTCGCAGTGGTGCCACCAGCCGTTCGACGAGCTGATCCAGAAAGCGCGCACGCTGAGCGATCAGGGCGAGCGTGCCAAGCTCTACGAGCAGGCGCAGGAGATCTTCAAGGAGCAGGCACCGTGGGACACCCTGGCCCACTCCACGGTCTTCATGCCGATCCGCAAGGAAGTGACCGGCTACAAGATCGATCCGCTCGGCGGCCACAGCTTCGAAGGCGTCGACATCAAGTGATTCTCTCCTAGCGAGGACACGGGGCGGCTCTGAAGCCGCCCCGTCTCTTATCGCGCGACTAGCTAGTACTCCAAAATGTTCAAATTCTTTCTGGTCAAGCTGGCGCAGCTGGTCCCGACGTTCATTGGCGTCACCATCGTTGCGTTCGCTTTCATTCGCCTGTTGCCGGGCGACCCGATTCTGCTGATGGCGGGCGAGCGCGGCATTTCTGCCGAGCGCTATGCCGAGCTCAAGGCGCAAATGGGCTTCGACCGCTCCTTGGTGGCCCAATATTTCGATTTCCTGAAGGGATTGCTGCACGGCGATCTCGGTAATTCCCTGGTGACCCACTCGCCGGTGATGGATGAGTTCATGAGCCGCTTTCCGGCCACGCTGGAACTCTCGCTGTTCGCCTTGGCGTTCGCTGTCATCATTGGCTTGCCGGCCGGCGTGCTGGCGGCGGTCAAGCGTGGCAAGACGCTCGACCATACCGTCATGGGTGTCAGTCTGACGGGCTACTCGATGCCGATCTTCTGGTGGGGCCTGCTGCTGATCATGCTGTTCTCCAGCACGTTGGGCTGGACGCCGGTTTCCGGACGCATCTCGTTTTTGTATTTCATCGACTCCGTCACCGGCTTCATGACCATCGATAGCCTGATCGCCGGCGACTGGGGCGCGTTTCTCTCCGCGCTGCATCACCTGGTCCTGCCTGCGATCGTGCTGGGCACGATTCCGCTGGCGGTCATCGCGCGTCAGACGCGCTCTTCAATGCTCGAAGTGCTGGGCGAGGACTACGTTCGCACCGCGCGTGCCAAGGGGCTGTCGAACTTCCGCGTGATTATGGTGCATACGCTGCGCAACGCGCTGATCTCGGTGGTGACGGTGATCGGCCTTCAGGTCGGCCTGCTGCTGGCGGGGGCGATTCTGACCGAGACGATCTTCTCCTGGCCGGGCATCGGCAAGTGGATGATCGATGCGATCTCACGGCGCGACTATCCTTCGGTGCAGGGTGGTCTGGTGCTGATCGCGTTCATCGTGATGATCGTCAATCTGCTGGTTGATATCGCCTATGGCGTCATCAATCCACGCATTCGCCATTAAGGGGGCATGACAATGGCTGCAATTTCCACCCCCGCCGCACCCGGGACGTTCCGCTACCAGCTGGCCTCCTTCTGGAGCGATTTCAGCGCCAGTCGCGGTGCGCTGGTCGGCCTGATCTTCATCGTTCTCATTCTGCTGGTCGCGCTGTTCGCGCCCTGGGTCGCCCCGCACGACCCGGCGATGCAGGACCGTTCGGCGCTGCTGGTGCCGCCGGTCTGGCATGCCGAAGGAAGCTGGGACTATCTCCTCGGTACGGATGCCGTGGGTCGCGACATTCTTTCACGTCTGATCTACGGGGCGCGCTATTCGCTCTCGATCAGCGCCATGGTGGTCATCATCTCGATGGGCGCCGGGATCTTCCTCGGCCTGCTGGCCGGGTATTTCCGCGGCTGGATCGAGACCGTGATCACCCGCGTGATGGACGTGGTGCTGGCATTCCCCAGCCTGCTGCTGGCACTGGGCCTGGTCGCCATTCTCAGTCCCGGCCTGACCAGTGCCATGATCGCCATCGCCATGGTGCAGCTGCCCTATTTCGTGCGCCTGACGCGGGCCGCGGTGATCGGCGAGAAGAATCGCGAGTACGTCATCGCCAGCCGACTTTCCGGCGCCGGGCACCTGCGGCTGATGTTCAACACGCTGCTGCCCAACTGCATGGCGCCGCTGATCGTGCAGGCGACGCTCTCTTTCTCCACCGCGATTCTCGATATCGCGGCGCTGGGTTTTCTCGGCATGGGCGTCCAGCCGCCGACGCCGGAGTGGGGCGCGATGCTGGCCAATGCGCGCGAGTTCATGGGCAGCGCCTACTGGGCGGTCACGTTCCCGGGGCTGATCATTCTGCTCACGGTATTGATGATCAATCTGATGGGTGACGGCTTGCGCGATGCGCTCGATCCCAAAATGAAGCGTTCATGACGCAGGAGGCTCTTTCATGGCATTACTAGATATCGAAGGGCTCAGCGTTCGCTTCCAGACGAGCAGTGGCCTGTTCGCGGCCGTGGAGGGCGTCAATATCAACGTCGACCGCGGCGAGGTGTGGTCGATCGTGGGCGAGTCCGGTTCGGGCAAGTCCGTGTCGATGCTCGCCACCATGGGCCTGCTGCCGTGGACGGCACAGGTCACCGCCGACAAGATGGCCTTCGACGGCCAGGATCTGCAGCAGTTGAGCTCGCGCCAGCGCCGGCGCATCGTCGGCGGCGAGATGTCGATGATCTTTCAGGAGCCGATGAGCAGCCTCAATCCCTGCTTCACCGTCGGCACCCAGATCGACGAGATGATCAAGCAGCACCTGGGCGGATCGCGCAAGGAGCGCCACGAGCGGGCGCTGGATCTGCTGGCGCAGGTGGGGATTCCCGACCCGGCGCGTCGGATCAAGGCGTATCCGCATCAGCTCTCCGGCGGCATGAGCCAGCGGGTGATGATCGCCATGGCGATCTCCTGCAATCCGCGCCTGCTGATCGCCGACGAGCCGACCACGGCGCTCGACGTCACCATCCAGGCTCAGATTCTCGAGCTGCTGCTGCGGTTGCAGGAAGACACCGGCATGGCGCTGATCCTGATCACCCACGACATGGGCGTGGTCGCGGAGACGGCGAAGCACGTGGTGGTTCAGTACGCCGGCCGCCAGGTCGAGAAACAGGACGTGAAGTCGCTGTTCGCCAATCCGCGTCATCCCTACACCGAGGCGCTGCTGTCGGCGCTGCCGGAGCGCGCCGGCGATCAGGATCGCCTGCCGACCATTCCCGGCGTCGTGCCCGGTCAGCATGATCGCCCGACGGGTTGCCTGTTCAACCCGCGCTGCCGCTATGCCACCGAGCACTGCCGCGAGGTCGAGCCGGTGGCGGCGCCGGACGATCCGGCCCGTACGTTGTGTCACTATCCCCTGGAAGATGGGATCTCGCCGTCGCCGGCTGCGGCGGGCGTGGCGCGAGACAACCCGCAATCCAGCCCGCATAGAGAGGTGCGCCCATGAGCCGCGATGCCGTATTGAGCGCTGTCAATCTGACCCGTCACTATCAGATCAAGGGTGGGCCGTTCTCCAAGCCGGCGACGGTGAAAGCGCTCAACGAAGCCACTTTCGAACTCTATCCCGGCCAGACGCTGGCGGTGGTCGGCGAGTCCGGCTGCGGCAAGTCGACCCTGGCCCGGGTGCTGACGATGATCGAGCCGCCCACCAGCGGCAAGCTGACGATCAGCGGGCACGAGGTATCGTTGAAGGAGGGGCAGCGCCCGCCGGCCGCGCTGCGCCGGGAGGTGCAGATCATCTTCCAGAACCCGTATGGCTCGCTCAACCCGCGCAAGACGGTGGCGACCATGCTGGAGGAGCCGCTCAAGCTCAACCGCAAGGAGATGAGCGCGGCCGAACGACGCCAGGCGGCGCTGGACATGATCGCCAAGGTCGGGCTGCGCCCGGAACACGCCGATCGCTATCCGCACATGTTCTCCGGCGGGCAGCGTCAGCGCATTGCCATTGCGCGCGCCCTGATGCTCAACCCGAAGATTCTGGTGCTGGACGAGCCGGTCTCGGCGCTGGATCTGTCGATCCAGGCGCAGGTGCTCAACCTGCTGGCGGATCTGCAGGACGAGTTCGGGCTGGCCTACGTGTTCATCTCGCACGATCTGTCGGTGGTGCGCCGCATCGCCGACGACGTGATCGTGATGTACTTCGGCCAGCCGGTGGAAACCGGGCCGGCGGAGGAGGTCTTCACCACGCCGCGCCACCCCTACACCCAGGCGCTGTTTTCGGCCACACCGGTGGCGGATCCCAACCGCCGACGCGAGCGCGTCCATCTCAAGGGCGAGCCGCCTTCGCCGCTGGCGCCGCCGCCGGGCTGCCCGTTCGCCCCGCGCTGCCATCTGGCGACCGAGGCCTGCACCCAGGCCGATCCGCCGCTGGATAGCGTCAACGACCGGGTCAAGGTCGCCTGCATCCATGTCGACCAGGCGGTCGCCAAGTACGCCCGGGCGGGTTGAACCGAAAGCCTCCCGCCCAATGCGAGCGCCGATTGCTGCAAGACAGTCGGCGCTCGGCCCTCATCCTGCCACTCTCGATGTCGCCTCCTGGCGTGCATTGTCTACGCTGTAGTCAGGTTCGCTACCCGGTATCGCAACGCGCCGGGTAGTCGAATCGCGTCGATTACCTACCCAGGCAGTCATCACGCCAAGTCAGTCACACCAGGAGGTGGCGATCATGACTCAGCAGATACTGGTACCCATCGATGGTTCGGTCAGCGCACGCCAGGCGCTGGCGCATGCGTGTCTCGTCCAGCGTGCGACCCAGGCCAGAATCCACCTGTTGCACGTGCCCGAGGTACCGGTTGCCAAGGATGCGCTCGGCGCCAAGGTGGGAGCCGCGCCAGCCGACTACACGCCGGAGAAGGGGCGGCTGGCGGGGGAGCGGCTGCTCGAGGAAGCCTGGCAGGCGATAGGCGGCGGTTCGGACGAGGTGACCTATCACATCGTGGAAGGGCGGCCGGTCGAGACGATCGTGCGGCAGGCGACCGAGCTCGGGGTCGACATGATCATCATGGGCAGCCGCGGCCTGAGCAATCTGAAAAGCCTGGCTGTCGGCAGCGTGTCGCACAAGGTAGCGCATCTTGCTCCTTGTGCGGTGCTGACGCTGCACGTACCCGGCTAGATGCCGAATGAGCGGTTTGCCGCGAGGCCGTCGATCAGGAGATGTCGACCTGATAACGGAAGGTGTCCGCGGCGCCGCGTGAACGCCGGTATTCCAGCGGCGTGCGGTCGTAGCCGAACGCCAGTCGCTCGATCATGACGACCGGCTGGCCGGTGCCGATACCGAGAACCCCGGCGAGTGTCGCGTCGGCCGTCTCGACGGTCAGGGTTTCCCGCGCCGAACCGATCAGTTGCCCGCACTGGGTCTCGTAGAACGGGTAGAGCAGATTGCCGAAATCGTCGGGATCGATCTGCATCAGGGCTTCGAATCGGCCGGCCGGCAGCCAGATTTCTTCGTGATAGACCGTCGTCCCGTCGAGTTCACGGACTCTCTCCAGTCGAATCACGTTCTCCGACGAAGCCAGTGCCAGCGCATCCGCCACGTAGGACGGCGGTGATGTGAGTTCCCGGGCCAGGATTCGGCCATTGGGAATCCTGCGCTCGCCCCTGGCATCCACCTGGCGGAAGAAACGGAACAGCGAACTCTCGAAGTTGGGGCGCAGGACAAAGGTGCCGCGCCCCTGGCTGCGCTTCATCAGCCCATCCTGGACCAGCGTGTCCACGGCCTTTCTCAGCGTGCCGACAGCGACACCGTAGTGCCTGGTCAGCTCGGCTTCGGTCGGGATCGCGCCGCCCGGTGCCCATTCGCCGGCGGCGATCTTGGCCAGCATGTCGTCGCGCAGGCGCTGGTAGAGCGGCAGGCGTTCGTCGGTCATGGAGCCTGTTCCCTTCATGAATGTTCCCTCCACGATGTTCCAGACAAATGTATCACCTTTGTTTTCATCTTTAGTCGTAACCCGGAAGAATGCGTCCGATGCGGTGTATGCTTGCGCTCGTCGCTATTCAACTATATGAATAGATCTTTTGTTGGGGTCGAACGTTACGTTCGCCGTCACGTGTTCATGTCATTCACCAAGGGCCACTCATGACGCAACTCGCTTCCGTCGCGCTGACCGGCGTCGATACGCATGCGCATATCTTTCACCAGGGGCTGGAGCTGGCCGGCAATCGCCGCTACAGCCCGGATTATGACGCGACCGTCGAGCAGTATCTGGCGCATCTCGATCATTGCGGCCTTTCTCATGGCGTGCTGGTGCAGCCGAGCTTTCTGGGTACCGACAACCGACATCTGGTCGATGCCCTGCGTCGTTTTCCGCAGCGTCTGCGTGGCACGGCAGTGGTGGCGCGTGACGTGACCGAGGAGACGCTGGACGAACTGGCCGAGGCGGGTGTGGTCGGCATTCGGCTCAACCTGATCGGGCAGCCGCTGGAAGACTATCGTAGCGCGTCCTGGCGGACGTTGTTCGCCAAGGTGGCACGGCGCGGCTGGTCGGTGGAGATCCAGCGGGGCATGGAAGATCTGGGCGAGATCCTGCCGCAGATTCTGCAATCCGGCGTGGCGGTGGTGATCGACCATTTCGGCTTGCCCGACGGCGAGATCGATCCGACCGATTCGGATCACCGGGCGCTGCTGTCGCTGCTGCCGAGCGAGGCGGTCTGGGTCAAGTTGTCGGCGACCTATCGCAGCCGCTCGACGCTGGCTCAGGCTCGGCGCTCGATCGATCGTCTGCTCGATGCTTATGGCCATGACGATCGGCTGGTGTGGGGAAGCGACTGGCCGCACACGCGGTTCGAAGCCCAGACCGACTACGACGCCCAGTTTTCGCTGATGGAGACGCTGCTGCCGGACGCCGCCGAACGCCGGAAGGTGCTGATCGATAACCCGGCCAGGCTGTTCGGGATCGACCGGGCTGCCTGAAGGCCAGTCGGCCAGGTTTCGCCGAGTAAGGGATCCTCGAAAGGGATCGATTGAAAACCCATAAAGACAAGCGCTACGGGGAACAACGTCATGATGAGTCTTCTGGTGGTGGGAGCGATCGTCGTTTCCATCGTTCTGGGATATCGCACCAGGATCAATATCGGTCTGTTCGCGATTGCCTTCGCCTATCTGATCGGCTGCTTCGGGTTGGGTCTGAGCCCCAAGGAAGTGGTCGCCATGTGGCCGCTGAAGATCTTCTTCATCATTTTTTCGGTGTGCCTGTTCTACAGCTTCGCGATCGTCAACGGCACGCTGGAGAAGCTGGCCGAGCATCTGATGTATCGCTGTCGGCACTTTCCGCACCTGCTGCCCTTCGCCATCTTCCTGGCGGCGGTGGTGATCTCCGCCCTGGGGGCCGGCTATTACACCGTGCTGGCGTTCATGGCGCCGATCACGCTGCTGCTGTGTAGCCGCACCCGGCTCAACCTGATCGTCGGCGCCATGGCGGTCAACTACGGCGCATTGGCGGGTGCCAACTTCGTCTCCAGCCAGAGCGGCATCATCTTCCGCACGCTGATGACCAATTCCGGCATTTCCGACGACCAGGCGTTCATCAACAGCTTCGGCATCTTTGCCAGCACCATGATCGTGCCGATCATCGTTCTCGCCGGCCTGATCCTGTTCAGCCGCAAGCGGGGCACGGCGATGGTATCGCTGGCGCACATCGAGCGCCCCGGCCCGCTCGATCGCGACCAGTGCGCCACCCTGATCCTGACCCTGCTGATGATGGCTACCGTGCTGTTGCCGCCGATCGCCAGCCTGATGCTGCCCGACAATGGCGTCGTCGCACTCATCGATTCCAAGGTGGATATCGGCCTGATCGCCAGCGTGTTCTCGGTCATCGCGCTGCTGATGAAGCTGGGCGACGAGCGCAAGGCGATCGCTTCGCTGCCGTGGGGCACGATCATCATGATCTGCGGTGTCGGCATGCTGATCTCGGTAGCGATCGAGGCCGGCACCATCGATCTGCTCGGTTCCTGGATCGGCACCAACATTCCGCCAGTCCTGATCCCCGTGGCGTTCGGCATCGCTGCCGCGTTCATGTCGCTGTTCGCGAGCACGCTGGGGGTGGTCACGCCGGCACTGTTCCCGCTGGTGCCGTCGCTGGCCACCACGCTCTCGATCGATCCGATGATCATCTTCATCGCCATCGTCGTCGGCGCGCAGGCCACCTCGATCTCGCCGTTCTCCTCCGGTGGCAGCCTGATCCTCGGCTCCTGCCCGACGGGCGAAGCGCGCTCGGGCCTGCTGCCCAAGCTGCTGTTCCGTGCCGCACCGCTCGGCTTCATCGCCGCGCTGGTGTTCAACCTGCTGTTGGCATTCGTGTTCTAGCAAACCGGCCGTGGCTCAGCGGGCCGCCCGGGTATCGACGCCGTTTGGATGCATCGAAGCAGTGGGATGCATCGAAGACGTTAGAATGAAAGGAAAGAAGACGTTCGAATGAAAGGAAAGAAGACGTTCGAATGAAAGGAAAGAGGCGACGGAATCCCGTCGCCTCTTTTTTTGTCCGTGACCGGCTATTCGCCCAGCGTCGGCGGCAATCTCGCCAGATCGCCACTGGCCGCCTCGAAGGCGCGCGCCAGTTGCAGCACGCCCCAGTCGTCCCGGGGCCGGCCGATCAGTTGAAAGCCCATCGGCAGGCCGGCGTCGTTGAGTCCGGCCGGCAGGCTGATCGTCGGAGCGCCGAGCATCGAGGCGGGAATCACGACTTCCATCCAGCGGTGATAGGTATCCATCGTGCGCCCGGCGATCTCGCGCGGCCAGTGCGTCTCCACGTCGAACGGAAAGACCTGGGCGCTGGGCATGGCCAGGTAGTCGAAGCGCTCGAACAGCGCGCTCCAGGCCCGGTAGGCATCGCCACGCTGGACGTTGGCCACATGGATATCCTGCGCCGAGAGCGCCAGACCGCGTTCGACCTCCCACTGCGCTTCCGGCTTCAAGCGCTCACGGATGGCGGGGGCGACGTAGAGCGCCCCCAGGTTGCCGGCGACGGCCCAGTGGCGCAGCGTCGTCCAGCTTTCCCACAGCATCTCGGCGTCGAAGGGCAGATCGATCGCTTCCACCTCGCAGCCCAGCGGGGCGAAGCGGTCCAGCGCCGCTCTGCATTGCGAGAGCACGCCCGCTTCCATCGCTAGATGCCCCCGCCAGTCGCCGAGCCAGCCGATCCGCAACCCGTGAACGTCGCGGTCGAGAGCGCCGGAGACGCTGCTGCCGTCGGGAATCAGCGGCTCCCCCAGCGAGAGCGGGACGCGTGGATCGAAGCCGGACTGCGTGTCGAGCAGGCGGGCCACGTCTTCGACGGTTCGCCCCATCGGGCCGTTGGTGGCGAGCTGTTGACCGAACGGGTCGGCGACGAGACCGGGCACGCGGCCGAACGAAGGGCGAAAGCCGATCACGTGATTGAAGGCGGCGGGGTTTCGCAACGAGCCCATCATGTCGCTGCCGTCGGCGACCGGCAGCATCCGCATGGCGAGCGCTGCCGCCGCGCCACCGCTGGAGCCGCCGGCGGTACGCGAAGGATCGAAGGCGTTGCGAGTGGCGCCGAATACCGGGTTGTAGGATTGTGAGCCCAGGCCAAATTCCGGCGTATTGGTCTTGCCGATGAAGATCGCGCCGGCTGCACGCATGCGCTCGCTCATCAGGCTGTCCTGCTGGGCGATCTGGCCGGAGAACAGTGGCGAACCCTGGGTCGTCGGGAAGCCTTGGGCGTCGGAGAGATCCTTGATCGCCTGCGGGAAGCCGTGCATCCAGCCGCGCGACTGCCCCGCAGCGAGTTCGCGATCGGCGAGCTCGGCCTCGGCGAGCAACGGGGCGCGCTCGCGGCGGGAGATGATGGCGTTGACGATAGGGTTCACGGCGTCGATATGATCGAGGTAGGCGGTCATGACCTCGCGACAGGAGACCGATCGGTCATGGATGCGCTGCGACAGCCTGGTCGCCTCCCAGGTGACGATCTCGTTCAGCGGCGGTCGGACAGGCGTGCGGTCGGAAGCGTTAGACATCGGCAAAGATCCCGGCAAAAGAGGGTGTCGATCAGCATACCGCAGTCAGGTGACTGTCATGCCGCTACGGCACGTCAGGCAGTCTTCTCTCCGATCCGATCTTGATGCAACCGTTCGTCTGGGCGCTCGGATTCGGCCATGCAGCCCTGGGTGACGCCAGGTTCAGCAAAGACGAGACATGCACCCAGCAGAATCCATCGAAGGTCTAACGGCATTCTGGTATGATGTATGACAACATATCGATAGAATCCTGCTTCCGCTTGCGCCATTTTAGCGCGGCGGCAGTCGGCCGAATGTCTGCATACGTTAACCCATGATAAGGGGAATCAGGTGAATTTTTCCAAAGAAGCGGTCGTTGCCTCTATCACCGACGGTTTGCTGTCGTTCCCGGTGACCGATTTCGATGCCAACGGCAAGTTCGATGTCGAAAGCTACCGTCGCCGTCTGCTGTGGCTGAAGGAGTATGAAGTTTCCGCCCTTTTCGTGGCTGGCGGCACTGGCGAATTCTTCAACATCACCATCGATGAATATCGTGAAATCGTCAAAGTCGCCGTGGAAACCATCGGTGGGCACGTGCCGGTCATCGCCAGCGCCGGCCAGAGTGCCGAACTCGCCAAGGCGCACGCCAAGGCCGCCCAGGAAGCGGGCGCCGATGGCATTCTGCTGATGCCGCCGTACCTGACCGAGTGCCCGGAATCCGGCATCGTCGAGTACGCCGCCAGCGTTTGCGATTCCACCGATCTCAACGTGATCTACTACAACCGTGCCAACGGCTATCTCACCGTCAATGCCGTTCAGGCATTGGCCGATCGCTGCCCGAACCTGGTCGGCCTGAAAGACGGCAAGGGCGACATGCAGGCGCTCAACATCATCATCAAGACGCTGGGCGATCGCCTCGCCTACGTTGGTGGCGTGCCGACGGCCGAGATCATTGCCGAAGCCTATCTGGCCATTGGCGTCAGCACCTATTCTTCCGCGGTGTTCAACTTCGTGCCGGACATGGCCGTGAAGTTCTACAAGGAGCTGCGCAAGGGCAACAGCGAGTTCGTGCGTCAGGCGACTCGCGAGTTCTTCATTCCGTTCGTCACTATGCGCGATACCCAGAAAGGCTATGCCGTCAGTCTGATCAAGGCCGGTGCCGACCTGGTCGGTTATCCGGGTGGCGACGTGCGTGCGCCGCTGACCATGCCCAACGAGAAAGAGCGGGCCACGCTCAAGCAGTTGATCGAAAAAGCCAACGCGCTCTGAGCCGATTGATGCGCTGATTGACAAGACGGGGCGGTCTCGAGGCCGCCCTGGTTATCTCTGGGCGCTGGGCCTCGACTGTGCAGCGCGCGCCCGTATTGCCGACGGAGGAGTTCAATGCCGAGTCATGGCACGCCTACCATCACCGATATGCAGGTCATTCCGGTCGCCGGTCGCGACAGCATGTTGCTCAATATCGGTGGTGCACATTCGCCTTACTTCACCCGCAACCTGATCCTCCTCGAAGACAGTGCCGGTAATGTCGGCGTGGGCGAAGCGCCGGGTGGCGAGACGATCCAGCGCTCTCTGGAGCAGGCGCGCCCACTGGTAATCGGTCAGCCCATCGGCAAGCTGCGCTCGATGGTGGCATCGCTGCACTCCGCCGGTCGTGGCGCCGATTTCGAGGATTTCGGCAAGGGTTCCTGGACCTTCGAGCTGCGTGTCAATGCGGTGGCGGCGCTCGAAGCCGCTCTGCTCGATCTGTTCGGCAAGTTCCTCGACGTGCCGGTGGCCGAGTTGCTGGGCGACGGCAAGCAGCGCGATAGCGTCGAGGTGCTGGGCTATCTGTTCTTCATCGGCGATGGTCATGCCACCCCGCTGGGCTATCGTCGTGGTACTGAGCGTCGCGGAACCGAGGACGCCAGCCACGACTGGTACCGCCTGCGCGACGAAGCGGCAATGACGCCGCAGCGTATCGTCGAGCTGGCCGAGGCGGCCCACGATCGCTACGGTTTCAGGGATTTCAAGCTCAAGGGCGGCGCGCTGCCGGGCGAGCAGGAAATCGAAGCGGTCACGGCGTTGCACAATGCGTTTCCCGAGGCGCGAGTGACGATCGATCCCAACGGCGCGTGGTCGTTGCAGGAGGCGATCCGCCTTTGCAAGAACCTGCACGGCGTCATCGCCTACGCCGAGGATCCGTGCGGGGCGGAGCAGGGCTTCTCCGGTCGCGAGATCCTGGCCGAATTCCGTCATGCCACCGGATTGCCGGTCGCCACCAACATGGTGGCCACAAACTGGCGCGAGATGGCTCATGCACTGATGCTGCGTTCGGTCGACATTCCGCTGGCCGATCCGCACTTCTGGACGCTTTCCGGCGCGGTGCGTGTCTCCCAACTGTGTCAGGACCATGGCATGACCTGGGGCTCGCACTCCAACAACCACTTCGACATTTCGCTGGCGATGTTCGCTCATGTGGGCGCCGCCGCCGTCGGCCGCACCACCGCACTGGATACCCACTGGATCTGGCAGGAGGGCGATGCCCGGCTGACCCGCGAGTCGCCGCAGATCGTCGATGGCAAGGTCGCGGTGACCGACGCTCCCGGGCTGGGTATCGAGGTCGACATGGAACAGATCGAGCAGGCCAACGCGCTCTATCGCAGCCTGCCTGCCGGCGGGCGCAACGACGCCATGGCGATGCAATATCTGATCGATGGCTGGCAGTTCGATCCCAAGCGTCCGGCGCTGGTACGTTGAAATGGCCGTGCGGTGGACGCATGTAGTCAGGATTGCCCGGCGGGAACGATCCCGCTCGGTCACGATGTCGAGACACGATGCCAAAGCGGGTGAAAGACAAGTTGCATCCGGCCTAATGCCGGAAGATGAATGAGTATCCACCATCACTGCAGGAGGCAACATGAATCTGACAGGTGAAATGCTGATCGGTCAGCAGGCCGTCAAGGGTAGTCGCGATCCGATCCAGGCGATCAATCCGGCGACCAACGAGCGCTTGGATCCGAGCTATCCCGGTGGCACTCAGACCGAAGTCGATCGCGCCTGCGAACTGGCGTGGAGCGCCTTCGACAGCTATCGCGAAACCTCGCTGGAGGAGCGCGCCACGTTTCTGGAAACCGTTGCCGACGAGATCGAAGCGATCGGTGATGACCTGATCGAGCGTGCCGTGGCCGAGTCCGGCCTGCCGCAGGGTCGTATCCAGGGCGAGCGGGGCCGTACCTGCGGTCAGTTGCGCCTGTTCGCCAAGACCGTGCGCGCCGGCGAGTGGCTCGATGTCCGTATCGACCCGGCGCTGCCGGACCGCCAGCCGATGCCGCGGGTCGACCTGCGTCAGCGCCACATCGCGCTGGGCCCGGTCGTGGTGTTCGGTGCCAGCAACTTCCCGCTGGCGTTCTCCGTCGCCGGTGGCGATACCGCATCGGCGCTGGCCGCCGGCTGCCCGGTGATCGTCAAGGCGCACGGCGCGCATCCGGGCACCAGCGAGCTGGTGGGTCGCGCCATTCAGGCGGCGGTCAAGAAGTGCGGCCTGCCGGAAGGCGTGTTCTCGCTGATGTACGGCTCCGGTCGCGAAGTCGGCACCGCGCTGGTCACCGATCCGCGTATCAAGGCGGCCGGCTTCACCGGTTCGCGCAGTGGCGGCCTGGCGCTGTGGAAGGCGGCGCAGTCGCGTCCCGAGCCGATTCCGTTCTACGCCGAAATGAGCTCCATCAATCCGGTCTTCCCGCTGCCGGCAGCGCTGAAGGCGCGGGGCGAGGAGATGGGCAAGGCGTTCGTCGCTTCGCTCAACATGGGCGCCGGCCAGTTCTGCACCAATCCCGGGCTGGTGATCGCGATCAAGGGGCCGGAGCTTGATGCCTTCGTCAACGCTGCCAGCGAGGCGGTCAAGGGCAGCGCTGCGCAGACCATGCTCACGCCGGGTATCTTCGATGCCTACGAAAATGGCGTCAGTACCCTGGCAGGCAGTGGCAAGGCGAAGGAAGTGGCGCGCGGCCAGAAGGGCGAAGGCCCCAACCAGTGCCAGACCGGCCTGTTCCTGGCTTCCGCCCAGGACTTCCTGAGCAGCGATGCGCTGCAGGAAGAAGTCTTCGGTTCGACGTCGCTGGTCGTGGAATGCGCCGACGCGGCCGAACTCAAGCAGGTGGCCGAGCATCTGGAAGGCCAGTTGACCGCCACGCTGCAGATGGACGATGCCGATCTGGATGCCGCCAGGGCACTGCTGCCGATCCTCGAGCGCAAGGCGGGCCGTATCATGGTCAACGGCTGGCCGACCGGGGTGGAAGTGTGCGATGCCATGGTTCACGGCGGGCCGTTCCCGGCGACTTCCGATTCGCGCACCACGTCCGTGGGCACCGCGGCGATCTTCCGCTTCCTGCGCCCGGTCTGCTATCAGGATCTGCCGGACGCGCTGCTGCCGGAAGCGATCAAGCATGACAACCCGCTGAAACTGCGGCGCCTGGTTGACGGCAAGCGCGAAGCGTAAGTCGTCGCCGGCGAGGCCGGGCCGTCGTCGATGGCCCGGTCGCCCAGAACAAGAACCTCTGCCCTCAGGGCAGAGGTTCTTGCGTTTGTAGACGGCGCTTCCCGGCACCGGCCGACAGGAGACCAAGATTGGCCACTGGTAGCTCTATCCTTCACGAACGCCTAGAATGAGCGCCGAGTCAAACGACCCCAATGAATTCGACAAGTCAAGGAAAGCCCGTGAATCCGGTTCAGACCACGTTCCAGTACGGTTCGAGTACCGTCACCCTAGAAACCGGGCGCGTTGCGCGCCAAGCCACCGGCGCTGTGCTGGTCACCATGGACGACACTGTGGTGTTGTGTACCGTGGTCGGCCGCAAGGATCTCAAGCCCGGCCAGGATTTCTTCCCGCTCTCCGTGCACTACCAGGAGAAGACCTACTCCGTGGGCAAGATCCCGGGTGGCTTCTTCAAGCGCGAAGGGCGTCCGACCGAGAAAGAGACGCTGACCTCGCGTCTGATCGACCGGCCGATCCGCCCGCTGTTTCCGAAAGGTTTCATGAACGAAGTGCAGGTCATCTGCACCGTACTCTCCGCCGATCGTAACCAGGACCCCGACATCGCCGCGATGGTCGGCACCTCCGCGGCGCTGGCGATCTCCGGCCTGCCGTTCAGCGGTCCCATCGGTGCGGCGCGTGTCGGCTTCACGGAATCACGTGGCTATTTCCTCAACCCCACGGTCGAGGAACTGGACACTTCCGAACTCAACATGGTCGTGGCGGGTACCGACAAGGCCGTGCTGATGGTCGAGTCCGAAGCCCAGGAGTTGACCGAAGACGAGATGCTGGGCGCGGTGCTCTACGCGCATCAGGAAATGCAGGTCGCGATCGACGCGATCAAGTCTCTGGTCGGTGAAGCCGGCAAGCCGAAGTGGGACTGGCAGCCGGCCGCCACCAACGTGGCGCTCAAGGAAGCCGTCGCCGGCAGCTTCGCGTCCGCCGTGGGCGAGGCCTATCGCATCACCGACAAGATGGCGCGCCAGGATGCGCTGGCCGAGATTCGCGCCAAGGCGATCGAGCAGCTGGCCAGTGGCGACGCGCCGCAGTTCAGCGCCGATGAAGTCAGCGGTGCGCTGGCCAGCCTCGAGAAGCACACCGTGCGTCGTCGCGTCATCGCCGGCGAGCCGCGTATCGACGGTCGCGATCACAAGACCGTGCGCCCGCTGGACATCAACGTCGGCGTGCTGCCGCGGACCCACGGTTCGGCGCTGTTCACCCGCGGCGAAACCCAGGCCATCGTCGTTGCCACGCTGGGTACGCTGCGCGATGCCCAGTTGATCGAGTCGCTGGAAGGCGAGCGCAAGGATCGCTTCCTGCTGCACTACAACTTCCCGCCGTACAGCGTGGGCGAAGCCGGCTTCATGGGCGGTCCCAAGCGTCGCGAGATCGGCCATGGCCGTCTGGCCCGCCGCGGTATCCAGGCGATGCTGCCGAGCGAAGCGGACTTCCCCTACACCATTCGTGTCGTCTCCGAGATCACCGAGTCCAACGGTTCCAGCTCGATGGCTTCCGTGTGCGGCTCCTCGCTGGCGCTGATGGATGCCGGTGTGCCGATCAAGGCGCCGGTGGCCGGTATCGCCATGGGCCTGGTCAAGGACGACGATGGCTTCGCCGTGCTGACCGATATCCTGGGCGACGAAGATCATCTCGGCGACATGGACTTCAAGGTGGCCGGTTCCGCCAACGGCGTGACCGCGCTGCAGATGGACATCAAGATCGAAGGCATCAACGAAGAGATCATGGAGACGGCGCTGCAGCAGGCGCACCAGGCTCGTATCGAGATCCTCGACAAGATGAATGCCGTGATCGCACAGAGCCGTAGCGAGGTTTCCGACCACGCGCCGGCGATGCAGACGATCAAGATCTCGCCGGACAAGATTCGCGACGTCATCGGCAAGGGCGGTGCAACGATTCGTGGTATCTGCGAAGAGACCGGCGCCTCGATCGATATCGACGACGACGGCACCGTGCGCATCTACGCCGAAGACCGTGCCGCGGCCAAGCGCGCCATCGACACTGTGCTCGGGATCACCGCCGAAGCCGAAATCGGCAAGCTCTACCGCGGCAAGGTGGTGCGTCTGGCCGACTTCGGTGCCTTCGTCAACTTCATGCCGGGTACCGACGGTCTGGTGCACATCTCCCAGATCGTGCCGGAGCGCGTCAATGACGTGAAGGAGTATCTGAGCGAAGGCCAGGAAGTGACCGTCAAGGTGCTCGATATCGACAACCGCAATCGCGTGAAGCTGTCGATCAAGGAGATCACGCCGGAAGAGAAGGCTGCCTTCGAAGCGTCGCTCGCGATCGAAGAGTAATTCTTCGGCGCTAACCGAAACGCCCGGCCTGCATCACGCAGGCCGGGCGTTTTTTTATGCTGCGCTCATGCCGTAACGGTTCGAGGACGTAACGTGGGCAGATGACGCTTGAGCTGTCGCGAGAATGCCTTCTCCACGAACTCGTAGCTCAGCCAGGAACAGATCGCGATGACGGGCAGACAGATTGCCAGCGCCAGATAGGGGCTGAGCCCGAACTGTTCGGTCAGCACGTAGTTGCCCGACCACAGCACGATCACGTGCAGCAGGTACGTCGAGTAGGACCAGTCTCCCATCACCTTGAAGATGCGGTTGTCACCGATGCGGGATTCCAGCCCGATGAAGGCGATCACCAGCAGTGCGCTCGGCAGGCCCCAGGCGAAGAACCGCGTAGCCCCGGCAGGATCGTTGTAGCAGAGAATCGTCGCGGTGCTGGCGAGCGCCAGCGCGATCGGCCACCAGCGCCCGCCGGGAATGCCGTAGCGCGAGTAGACGGCGCCGATCCCCAGCCCGAGCAGGAACTGGAAGATGATCGGATCGGTATAGAAGTTGCTGATGAACGGTTGATGCGCGAATAGCGTGTTGATGACCACGATGGCCAGCACCACGGCCCACAGCCGCCATTGGCGCTTGAGTACCAGCGAGGCGGCGAAGACGACATAGAACAGCATCTCGAAATTGAGCGTCCAGCCCACCGGCAGAATGGGGTAGTAGCCGTAGCCGGCGGGGTTTTCCGTCGGGATGAAGAACAGCGACAGCAGCAACTGCTTCAGGCCCAGGCCATACTCGGGCATGACGTCGCTGGCGAAGTAGATGACCAGCGCGGTAATGGCAGTATAGAGCCAGTAGGCGGGAACGATGCGGACGACGCGATGCAGCAGAAACTGCGGCATCGTCAGCCGTTTGCCGCGACTCGAGACGTAGATGACGAAACCGCTGATGACGAAGAAGATATCCACACCCACCTGACCGCGGGTGGAGAACAGGTACTCGACCCAGTTGTCGGCCTCGAAGCCGAAAAACACCTGCATGAAGTGGTGAAACACGACGATCCACGCCGCCAGAGCTCGTAGCGCCTGTACCGAAATCAGCATCCCTACTCATCCTTGCCATGAACTCCCAAGACGCACTATGGGAAGGATAAGAAGGAAAAAAGTTCGCTGAATTTACGCAAAATAACAAAACGGCGTTTCGATTCGATAGGGCCGGCCATGAGGCGGCAGCCAGCCGGCCCTCGATCGAAGCGTTTACAGCTTGCGCAACGCGACCTGTTCCACCAGATGATCGCGACCCTTGCGCAGGATCAGATCGGCGCGGGGGCGCGTGGGGAGAACGTTCTCGCGCAGGTTGCGACGGTTGATGTCCCGCCATAGCCCTTCGGCGATCTCGAGCGCTTCCGCTTCCTCGATCTGGGCGTAGCGGTGAAAGAACGAGTCGGTGTTCTGGAAGGCGGTCTGTCGCAGCAGCTTGAAGCGTTCCAGGTACCAGGCGTGAATATGGTCCTCCTCGGCATCGATATAGATCGAGAAATCGAAGAAGTCCGACACGAACGGCACCATCTTGCCGTCTTCCGGGAGATCGCGAACCTGCAGCACATTGATCCCCTCGACGATCAGGATGTCGGGGCGGTCGACCGTCTGGTATTCGTGCTCGCGCACGTCATAGGTCAGGTGCGAATAGAGCGGTGCCTGGACATTGCGGGCCCCCGCCTTGATCCAGGAGAGAAAGCGCAGCAGGGCGCCGATATCGTAACTCTCGGGAAAGCCCTTGCGCGCCATCAGTTCCTTGTCGCGCAGTACGGCGTTGGGGTAGAGAAAGCCGTCGGTCGTGACCAGGTCGACCTTGGGGCTGGAAGGCCAGCGCGCCAGCAGCTCCTTGAGAATGCGCGACGTGGTGGACTTGCCCACGGCGACGGAACCGGCGATGCCGATGATGAACGGCGTCTTCTGAGTGTCGTCGATGTCCAGAAAGCGCTTGCGCTGGGCGTAGAGCCGCTGGCTGGCTTCGACGTAGGAAGAGAGCAGGCGCGACAGCGACAGGTAGATCCGCCGGACTTCGCCCAGATCGATCGGATCGTTGAGCGAACGCAGCCGCTGCAGTTCCTCGGCAGAAAGCGTCTGTGGCGTGTCGGCGCGAAATTCGGCCCACTGCTCGGCCGTGTAGAACTGATACGGAGAGAAGGGGTCCGGTCTCAATTGGTTCATCGGGTCTCTTTCACTGTCGTGCCGGCGGCGTCACCTGAACGCTGCAGGGGCTAGGGTCTGTTGACGCTTCAGCGCGAACCGCGTTGCTGCGCCAAATGGCGCCAGGCCAGATACGGGATGCAGAGAAGGGTGGTTCCCTTTTCCAATCCCGTAACGCCGCATGACGCCATTTGCCGCGCAACCCGAAGGGCCGGGCCAGTTTTTGCACGGTGCTGCGTTATTCGTCGTTCATTTGAAATGGCCAAACTACTCTCCTCATGTCTTGCTCCGCGCAAAAACTGGCTCCGGTGCGGCCGTGCATGAAACGTCAACAGACCCTAAAGGTCGGTATTGTCGACATCCGTGACAAATTGTCTCAGCTGCATGGGCTGAATGCCACGCGTATCGACCGCGCCCTGTTCGACGAAGCCCAGGCGATGATAGAGATCGATCGCGGGCTGGTTGTCGGTGAAGACATTGAGCGTGACGTGCTCGGCGCGACGCTGCCGTGCTTCCGCCAGTAGCCGGCGACAGAGTGATTCGCCCAGCCCGCGGCGCCGATGGGCTGGCGAGACGATGATGCGGGCCAGATGGTAGTGGCGCTCGCCCTTGATGACGAGCTGGCCGAAGGCGACCGGCTCGCGTTCCGCGACGAGGCAGAACGAAGGCAGGCCGCCGCCGTCGATTTCCCGCCACAGCGTGGGGCCGTCCGTCGGCCACGACAGGCCGGGTCCGGCCCAGCGTTCGAGAGCCTTCGGTGACTCGACCCATTCGGCGATAGGCGTCAGATCCGTCGGCAAGGCCGGCCGCCAGTGCATGTCAGCCATGGCGCGTGCCGGCTTCAGGGGAGGGAAGCGTGACGGCGAGGTTGTCGATCAGGCGTGTCGAGCCGAGATGGACCGCGCCCAGCAGCCGGCCTTCGTCATGCCTGGCAGCGTCGAACGGCGCCAGCGACGGCCCCCTGAGCTCCAGGTAGTCGAGCCGAAAGCCGGCCTCCTGCAGCGCTTGCCCGGCTTCCGCCAGGGCGGCAGCGGGCGACTGGCCCCGGGCCAGCGCGTCGCCACAGCGTGACAGCGTTCGGTAGAAGACCGGTGCCAATGCCCGGTCGCTAGAGGAGAGATAGCCGTTACGGGAGGAGAGCGCGAGGCCATCTTCGGCACGAACGGTGGGGACGCCGACGATCTCGATCGGGAAGTGCAGATCGGCGACCAGCTTGCGGATCACCGCTAACTGCTGGAAGTCCTTCTCGCCGAAACAGGCGATATCGGGCTGGACGAGATGAAACAGCAGGGAAACCACCGTGGCGACGCCATCGAAGTGACCGATACGGGTGCCGCCGCAAAGCCCCTCGGAGACATCGGGCACGTGAACCTGGGTCTGCGTCTCCAGCCCGTTGGGGTAGAGCGTCTCGACGGCGGGGGCGAACAGCAGGTCGCAGCCGCGCGCCATCAGCAGCTCGCGGTCACGGTCGAGCGTGCGCGGGTACTGGCCGAAATCCTCGCCGGCTCCGAACTGTAGCGGATTGACGAACAGTGTGGCGACCACGACATCGGCCAGCGATCGTGCCCGGTCCACCAGCGTCAGATGGCCTTCGTGCAGATTGCCCATGGTCGGTACCAGCGCGACGGATCGCCCCGCCATGCGGTGCTCCTGCAGCTGCTCGCGCAGCGGCGCAATATCGTGCAGCGTCTGCATCAGAAACAGTGCTCCTCGGCCGGGAAACGGCGGGACTTGACCGCTTCGTCATAAGCGCGGAACGCGGCTTCGATGCTCTCCTGGCCCGCCAGGAAGTTCTTGACGAAGCGAGGCACGTAGCCGCTGTTGAGCCCCAGGGTGTCGTGCATGACCAGGATCTGGCCATCGACGTCCGGCCCGGCACCGATGCCGATGACGGGCACGCCGACGGCCTCGCGCACTGCACGCCCCACGGCCCGGGGCACGCATTCGAGCAGGATGACGGCGGCGCCAGCTTCCACCAGCTGGCGCGCGTCCGCGACGATACGTTCGGCATCGTCGGCTGCCTTGCCTTGCACCTTGAAGCCGCCGAGCTGATGAACGCTCTGCGGCGTCAGGCCGAGATGGGCGCAGACCGGCACGCCGCGACGGGAGAGTTCGCGAATGCCGTCGGCCATCCACGCCTCGCCCTCGATCTTGATCAACTCGGCGCCGGCGCGCATCAGTTCGCCGGCATCACGCAGCAACTGGCCGATACTGGCGTTGCTCATGAACGGCAGGTCGACCATCAAAAGGCTTCGCTGCTTGCCCCGCGCCACGCAGGCGGTGTGATAACGAATGTCCTCGAGCGTCACCGGCAGGGTACTGGCATGGCCTTGCAGCACCATGCCCAGCGAATCGCCGACCAGCAGTACATCGATCCCGGCGGTATCGGCACAGCGTGCCAGGGTGGCGTCATAGGCGGTCAGGCAACTGAAGGCTTCACCACGAGCCTTGCAGTCGCGCAGCGTATCGAGGGTAACGCGCTTCATGCTCTCTACTCCCAAGGAAGACTAGTCCCGCTCGCGGACAAAGCGTCCATGTCGCAGTGGTAGGGATGGACGGCGACATGACGCCCCCGCAATGGCAATGCGGAGCAGAGTGTAATGGGTTGTCGACAAGACGCAACACGACGTTGGCGGCACGTGAGGCCCATGACGATGGGGTCAGTCGTGCAATCGACTCAGCGTCTGGTCCGTGAGGCGTGCGGCAAGCGCCAGCGGCGTTTCGCCATCGAGAGATAGCGTCGGGGCGATTTCGGCGAGAGGCTCGAGCACGAACCGGCGACGCGACATTTCGGGGTGAGGAAGCGTCAGGCGTGGCGTGTTTTGCTGTAGGCCCGCGTACCAGAGGAGATCCAGGTCCAGCGTACGCGGCCCCCAGTGGCGCTCGCGTATCCGTCGATGACGTTGTTCGAGCGCCTGGAGCTGATCGAGCAGCGCCAGCGGTGAAAGCCGGGTACGGATGGCGGCAACGGCGTTGATGAAGTCCGGCTGATCCTGAGGACCGATGGGGGCGCTGGCGTAAAGGGAGGAGTGCGCGACGCATTCGCTCAAGGGCAGCGACGCCAGGGCCGAGAGCGCCCGCTCGAGCTGATCCCGTGGCGCTTCGAGGTTGCTGCCCAGGCCGATGTAGGCCAGGGCATGATGCTCGCGCTCAATCATCCAGCGTCGGTGGTGTCGGCTTGTTGGTCGGACGCCGGCGTTTGCGCGGACGGCGTCGGCGCGGCTTGGGCGTTGGTCCGGCCGGATTGCCGCCATCGGTATTCGTCAGCAGCTGGCGCTGACCCTCTTCGTCGGCCTGCTGGAACTCGGTCCACCATTCACCGAGCCCCGGCGCCAGTTCGCCGGCTTCCTCTCGCAGCAGCAGGAAGTCGTAAGCGGCGCGGAAGCGGGGATGCTCCAGCGTCTGGAAGACTCGACGGCCCCGGCGGCGGGGCAGCTGCTGCTGAAGATCCCAGATATCGCGCATCGGCATGCTGAAGCGCTTGGGTATCGAGGTGTGCTGCAACTGGCGGCTGATGACCTGTTGCGCGGCGGCCTGTTGGGCCGGGACTGCCGGCAGGTCCTGCTCGTGGGCGACACGCAGGGTGCGTTGCTGTACGCAGGGCCACAGCAGGGCGCCGAACAGGAAGGCGGGTGTTACCGGGCGCTCCTGAGCGATACGGGCATCGGTATTGGCCAGCGCCTGCTCGATGAGCTTGACCGCCCAGGGATGCTCTTCGAGAACCTCGTCGCTTTCCGGGAACAGCATGGCGAACAGGCCGTGTTCGCGCAGCACCCGGAAACTCTGCACCGCATGGCCGGAGAGGAACAGCTTGAGCACTTCCTCGAACAATCTTGCCGGGGGGATCTGCAAAAGCAGCGGCGCCAGCTCGCGAATCGGCGCTTCGGTCTCTTCGGCAATGCGGAAATCGAGCTTGGCGGCAAAGCGCGCGGCTCGCAGCATGCGTACCGGATCTTCGCGGTAGCGCGTCTCCGGGTCACCGATCAGCCGGAGTACGCGGTCTTCCAGATCCTGAAGGCCGCCGGTCCAGTCGTGAATGGCAAAGTCGGTGACGCTGTAATAGAGCGCATTGACGGTGAAGTCGCGACGAATCGCGTCCTCTTCGACGCTACCCCAGACGTTGTCGCGTAGCAGCAGGCCTTCATCCGACTGCTGGCTAAGGTTGCCGGTATGCTCTTCGCCGTGGCGGCCGCGGAAGGTGGTGACTTCGATGACTTCGCGGCCGAAACGCACATGTACGATACGAAACCGCCGGCCGATGATGCGCGAGTTGCGAAACAGCTGGCGCACTTCGTCCGGCGTGGCATTGGTGGCGACGTCGAAATCCTTGGGGCGGTTGCCGAGCAGCGAGTCGCGAATGCAGCCGCCGACCAGGTAGGCGTCGTAACCGGCGCCGTTGAGCCGATAAAGCACCTTGAGCGCGCTCTCGCTGAGGTTCTGGCGCGAGACATTGTGTTCGTCGCGAGGCAGGACTTGTCGGGTGGGCGTAGTGTCTTCGGTCGCTGACGCGGATTCCGGGCCGAAGAGCGTCTTCAAACGTTCACCGGGACGCTGGAGAAAACGGGAAAATCCTTTGAACATGCGGCGAAATCGACTCGCAAGGTAGCAAAACTCCAGTGTAGCGGAGCCCGGAAGGCTTGCAAAGGCAGCGAGGTCCGCGTCTTTGCCCAGGCTGCCGGCTTTGCGTCGCCAAGGTGGTCATGGAGCAGGCGGCAGTAGGTCGCCACGGAACGGACGATAGTAGATAGTAAAAGGGGAGGCCCGATGGGCCTCCCCTTAAGATACTTCGCAACGTCCATGCCGCTTCTTCTTGTTCGTGATGGCGCATCGCCTTGAATACGCACCACAGTCGCTGAACGATAGTGCAGTCACTGGCTTGTCGTTGTCAGCCTTGCTGTGTAGCGACCACCTCGTATTCAAAACAATAATCCAACCACGACAGGCAATGCCCTTTCTCGGTTCTTGTTGTTGTTCCGAGAAGTCTTCGGATCACGGGGAGGCTTGTTGTTGTTGCCCCGTCGATGAAGAGCGTCGCGTCCTGATTTTGCGTCGGCTCGAGAACGATTGTTGTTGTTCGTGTTCTCGTTCGCACCTGGCTGATCTTGTTGTTGTTGAGCCAGTGGCGATCTGCCTTCCTAGTTCGAGTGCCATGTTGTCGTTGTTATGGGCACTTCGGGAATCTCGATCGACGGTTGTCGTTGTTGGGGCCGATCGTTATCCGCTGTTGTTTTTCTTGTCTTAGTTACTGCACTCGCCGTGCCACTCCGTATTTTTCTTGTTGAGATCAATAACTTGTATTTATCCGGTTGTGCCAATGCCATGGGGTGAGCCGGGTCATGGCGGGCCCGATGATTCATGAGAGAGCATCCGAGACCGAACATGCCTATTTGTGGTGCATCCCCCTCCACGGCGCAATGGCGACAGGGTGGCGCAAAACGGCGCGATTTTCGCTTAGACAATAGTCTTCAATCGAAGGGTGAAGTGGCTTTCAGCGGTCTGGAGCGAGGACGTCGGTTGCGATGGAGACATGAAAAGCCGCCTGGATCAGCGATAGTCGCGGGTCGGCCTTGCTGACAGTTTCTCGGGCGCCCAGTGTTGGCAGGCATGTGCCAGTTGCCGGGAAACCGGCGCCTCGCGCAGCTCGGATGGCGGCTGCTGGTCCAGCAGCTGTAGCGCCCGGTGAAGCAGCGGAGGGGCAAGCTCGGGCTGATGGGGGATGGCGGTCGCAAGATTCTGCTTGGAGAGTTTCTGGCCGTCCTCTCCCAGAATCAGCGGCAGATGCAGGTATCGTGGTTCCGGATACGCCAGTGCCGCCTGAAGCTGACGCTGCCAGGGAGTGTTGTCGAGCAGATCGTAGCCGCGAACGATATCGGTAATGCCTTGGTCCGCATCATCGACCACCACGGCGAGCTGATAGGCCCAGAGGCCATCCTTGCGCTTGATGACCACGTCGCCCTGAAGCGTCGGGTCGTGGCACTGGTAGCCGAACAGCCGGTCCTGCCAGATCACCGGTTGAATGCCCTTGTCGGTGCGCAGTCGCCAGGCCTGCGGGCGTTCGGGATGCCGTGGACCCTGGCGACACCAGCCCGGATAGTGGCCGTAATCCTGCCACTCCCGGCGCGAACAGCCACACGGATACGCCATGCCGTCGGCGACCAGCCGATCCAGCACCGCCTGGTACGCCTCGCCACGATCGCTCTGGTAGCGGACTTCGCCGTCCCACGTCAGGCCGAATGCTTCCAGTTGGCGGCGAATGATGTCGTCGGTGCCGGGCGGGCAGCGTGGCGGATCGATGTCCTCGATTCGCAGCAGCCAGCGGCCGCCGACAGCCCGGGCGTCGAGCCAGCTACCCAGGGCGGCGACCAGCGAACCCAGGTGCAGTGGCCCCGAGGGCGTGGGAGCGAAGCGTCCGATGTAGCGTTGGGGGGAGATCATGGATGTCAGCGGCAATCGATATCCAGAAGGGAAAAAACAAAACGGGCACCGATGAGGGTGCCCGTCGTATGGGACTGCGTCCGGAACGGCTGCTCAGCCGCCGAGCTGCTTCTCCTTGAGCTCGGCCAGAGTCTTGCAGTCGACGCATAGGGTGGCGGTGGGGCGCGCTTCGAGACGGCGGATGCCGATCTCGACGCCACAGGCTTCGCAGAAACCGTAATCGTCTTCGTCGATCTTCTCGATCGTTTCGTTGATCTTCTTGAGCAGCTTGCGTTCGCGATCACGGGTACGCAGTTCCAGGCTGAACCCCTCTTCCTGCGTGGCGCGATCGGCAGGGTCGGCGAAGTTGTTGGCCTCTTCCTGCAAGTGGCGAACCGTACGGTCGACCTCTTCCATCAGATCCTGTTTCCAGCCCAGGAGGATCTCACGGAAATGCGCAAGTTGCTTTTCATTCATATACTCTTCACCCGGCGCCGGCTGGTACGGGGTGAATTGGCTAGGCGCTTCCGTTTTCTTTTCCGCTACTGGCATGGGGGCTGCCTCGTTACGCAAGTGTCGTGACGCGTTTGATCTGGCCGAGAATCGGCCGGGGCAGCGTCTGCTACTGCCCGAAGCCATGCTTATTTAGCGAAAAAGCGGCCAATTTGCAACCAAATGGACGCTTTATTTTTCTCATCCCCGGCCGGAAATTCGGGAGTCGAGCCGTGCTCTCCGGTATGCGCCGGCAGCGCCCCGCCCTCTTGATGAACCGGCTCTTCCGAGCCCCATGCTTTCTGGATCGACACCGTATGCGCTATCCCGCTCTCGTCCCTGGCGTCCTGTTGCGACGCTACAAGCGATTCCTGGCCGATATCGAACTCGAGGAGGGGCGCGAGGAGGTCGTGGCGCACTGCCCCAATACGGGCTCCATGCGAGCCGTCAACGTGCCGGGCTGTCGCGTATGGCTTTCCGAGAGCACCAATCCTGCCCGCAAGCTGGGCTGGACCTGGGAATTGATCGAGCTGCCCGATGGCAAGGGCGGCGTCGAGTGGGCGTCGGTACATACGGGGCGGACCAATGCGCTAGTGGAAGAAGCGCTGCACGACGAGATCATTCCGGAGCTGGCGGGCTTTGACGAGCTCAAGCGGGAGGTCGGCGTCGAGGGTGCCAGGCTCGATTTCCGGCTGCGGGATGCGAATGCGCGCGACACTTTCGTCGAGGTCAAGCAGGTCACGCTCAAGGAGAACGACGGCCATGGCTATTTCCCCGACTCGATCAGCGAGCGGGGCCGGCGTCATCTCGAGGTGCTCGCCGAACTGGTCGACCAGGGGCACCGTGGCGTCCTGCTGTTCTGCGCGGCACACACGGGCATCGACGATGTGGCACCGGCGGCGCATCTCGATCCGGCCTATGCGCAAGCGCTGCGAGCGGTGGCCGCCCGCGGGGTGGAGGTGCTGGCTTATGGCTGCCGGGTGACATGGGCCGAAGGGCGACCCGGCGCGATGACGCTGGACCGCCGGTTGAACGTGGACCTGGAGCGATGCTGGCCCGGGAGCGAGGTCGAATCGCGCTAAAGTCCGCGGCGGACACGGAAGATCGCCGTTTCGCCGAACAGATTGGGCCAGAGCCGCGATGTCCAGTGGCCCTCGTGGTCGGCGCTGCCGACCGCTTCGTCGACGATGGTGACGCCCTTGTCGCGGCACAGACTGGCGAAGTCCTGAAACGTCGACAGGTGGATGTTGGGCGTGTCGTACCAGGCGTGCGGCAAGGAGCGCGAAACCGGCATGCGACCGCGGAAGGTCAGGTGCAGACGATGCTTCCAGTAGGCGAAGTTGGGGAAGGCGATGATGCACTCCGGGGCGACCCGCAGCATCTGGTCGAGCATGGTGTCCGGTCGACGCAGTACCTGTAGCGCCTGGGTCATGATCACCAGATCGCAGGCATCGTCGACGAAGTTGCCCAGGCCGTCATCGAGGTTCTGTTCGAGCACGCTGACGCCCTTGCCCAGGCAGGCGGCGATGCCGTCGGGGTCGATCTCCAGCCCATAGCCGGTGACGTTCTTATGACGAGCCAGCGCCGCCAGCAGCGTGCCGTCACCGCACCCCAGGTCGAGAACGTGAGCGTTGCTGGGAACCCAGTCGTAGATCAGTTGAAGATCCGCACGCATCAGGCTGTCTCCCCGGTGATGTCGGCGTGGATGCGCCGCATGTAGCTGCCGAAAACCGCTTCGTACTGGTCGTTGGGTAGCAGGAACGCATCATGGCCGTGGGGCGAGTCCACATTGACGTAGCTGACCGCCTTGCCCGCTCGTAGCAGGGCGTTGACCAGTTCCCGCGAGCGCGCCGGCGCGAAGCGCCAGTCGGTGGTGAAGCTGACGACCAGGAACGGGCACGTCGCCGGCGCCAGCGCTGCCGCCAGGTCGCCATCGTGCTGCCCGGCAGGGTCGAAGTAATCCAGCGCCTTGGTCATCAGCAGATAAGTGTTGGCATCGAAGCGGGTCGAAAAGGTATCGCCCTGATGACGCAGGTAGGACTCCACCTGGAACTCCACGTCGTAACCGAAATTCAGCTGATCGCTGCGCAGGTCGCGGCCGAACCGCGACCCCATCGAATGTTCCGACAGATAGGTGATATGGCCGATCATCCTGGCCAGTTTCAGGCCGAGCTTGGGAATCGCATCGTGGTCCGCATACCAGCCGTCATGGAAATCCGGGTCCGAACGGATCGCCTGTCGCGCCACTTCGTTGAAGGCGATGTTCTGCGCCGACAGCCTTGGCGTGGCCGCGATGACCGCGGCGTTGGCGACGCGCTCCGGGTAGGCGATCGTCCATTGCAGCGCCTGCATGCCGCCCAGACTGCCGCCGACGACCGCAGCGAAGCGCTCGACGCCGAGCCGGTCGGCCAGGCGCGCCTGGCTGTGGACCCAGTCTGCCACTGTCATGACCGGAAACGTGGGCCCCCATTGGTGGCCGGTCTGCGGGTTGATGCTGGCGGGGCCGGTGCTGCCGTGGCAGCCGCCCAGGTTGTTGAGCGAGACGACGAAGAAGCGATCGGTGTCGATCACCTTGCCGGGGCCGATATAGGCGTCCCACCAGCCGGGTTTGCGCTCGTCGATGGTGTGGTATCCCGCCGCATGATGGTGGCCGGAGAGCGCATGACAGATCAGAACCGCATTGCTGCGGTCGGCATTGAGTGTGCCGTAGGTCTCGTAGACCAGCTCGAAGCGTTCGAGCGTCTTGCCGCAGGCCAGGGCCAGCGGCGACTCGAACGCGGCGATCTGCGGTGTGACCAGACCGACGGAGTCGGCGGGGAAGGAAGCGGACATGAAACGGAATAGTCTCCAGGTTCAACCAGGACTCACGGTCAGGACTCACGATCGATAGCTATCGGTGCGTCCGCACGCCGCCAGCTGCGATCCGGCAATGACCCGGACGTATCTGGCCGGATCATTGCCGAGTGTATCGCTGACGGCGGTAACGGCGGGCGAGCGCTAGAAGCCGACCAGGGCGCCCGGCAGGCCGGCAGCGCGCGCCAGCGAGCCTACGACGACGCTGTCGAGCAGATTGATGGCGATGAACACCACGATCGGCGACAGGTCGATCATGCCCAGCGGCGGAATCACGCGGCGCACCGGCGCCATGATCGGCTCGACGATCTGCATGACCAGCAGCGCGCCCGGATGGTTGGCGCGCGGTGCCACCCAGCTCAGGATGATCATGATGATCAGCGCGAAGAAGTAGATCTTGAGAATCGCGTTGAGCACGCCGGCGATCCCCGCCAGCAGCAGGCCCTGAAGCGGGGGCATGCCGAAGCCGGCGATCTGGAAGACGGCGATGATCACGATGACCTTGAGCAGAAAACCGACGAACAGCGTGGCGATATCGATACGGCCGACGGGACGCAGAATCCTCTGGACCGGCGCGACGACCGGCTGCGTTGCCTTGACGATCCCCTGGCTCATGGGGTTGTAGTAGTCCGCCTGCGAAAATTGCAGCAAAAAGCGCAGCATCAGCACAAACAGATAGATGTTGACCAGCGTGTTGACCAGCATCAGGCCGGCGCTTCCGAGGTTACTGCCCATGACTTTCTCCTAGTTACTTGTCCGCCAGCTCACGCGACAGCTCGCGGGCGCGTTCGGCGCAGGCTCGAGTGGCGCGACCCACGATATCCGCCAGGCCCGCTTCCTCGAATGCCTGGATCGCACGCTCGGTGGTGCCGTTGGGGGATGTGACGCGTCGGCGCAGTTCGGCGGGATCGAATTCGCTCTCCCGCGCCATCTTGGCGGCGCCGAAGGCGGTCTGCAACGCCAGCCGGCGAGCGCTCTCGGCGGACAGGCCCAGTTCGACGCCGGCTGCTTCCAGCGATTCCATGAACAGGAAGAAGTAGGCCGGGCCGCTGCCGGAAATGGCGGTGACGGCTTCGATCTGAGCTTCCTGCTCGACCCATTCGACCAGGCCTACCGATTCCAGCAGTTCGGTGGCGAGTCGGCGCTGAGCATCGCTGACCCGATCGTTGGCGTAAAGGCCGCTGGCGCCCGCACCGACCAGCGAGGGCGTGTTGGGCATGCAGCGGATCAGGGCCAGGCCGCCGCCCAGCCAGCGATCCAGCGTCGCGGCGTCGAGCCCGGCCGCCACCGAGACGATGAGCGGGCGACGCGCCTGGACGGATTCGCGTAGCGACAGGCAGAGGTCGCGCATCATCTGCGGCTTGACCGCCAGCACCACGACATCGGCCTCTTCGATCGCGGCCAGATTGTCCTGCATCGTGCGGATGCCGTAGCGCTGACTGATGGCGTCGCGCTTTTCCTGACTACGCGACGTGGCGACGATGGCCTCGGCGGGATAACCGCTGTCGAGCATGCCGCCGAAGATGGCGCTGGCCATATTGCCGGCGCCGATGAAGGCGATACGGCTGGGCTGGGGCGAGTCGGTCATGGCAGATCCTTGAGAGTAGTCATGTCGGTCTAAGAAGAGGCGGGCATCGATACCGTCAGCTTCTGAAAGGGGGGCGGCTGCCGAAGATGGCGGTACCCAGGCGAACGATGGTGGCGCCCTCCAGGATGGCGGCTTCCAGATCGTTGCTCATGCCCATCGAAAGCGTGTCCAGGGGCGCGTCGGGGAAGCGCTGCTGCAACTCGGCCAGCGCGCTGGCGACCTGGCGAAAAGCGTGACGCTGCTGCTGCGGATCGTCGCTGGGCGCAGGCAGTGCCATCAGCCCGCGCAGGCGCAGGTTGGGCAGCGACAGCAGCGACTCGGCGAGTGCCGGCAGGGCAGCGAGGTCGACGCCCGACTTGCTCGATTCGCCGCTGACGTTGAGCTGCAGACAGACATTGATGGCCCCCAGTTCGGCAGGGCGCTGCTCGGAAAGGCGGCGCGCGATCTTCTCGCGGTCGACCCCATGCACCCAGCTGAAATGCTCGGCCACGTCGCGAGTCTTGTTGGATTGCAATGCGCCGATGAAATGCCATTCGATGTCGTCGAGATCGGCCAGCGCCTGCTGTTTTTCCAGCGCTTCCTGCAGATAGTTCTCGCCGAAGGCGCGTTGACCGGCCATATAGGCCTGACGCAGCATGTCTGCAGGTTTGGTTTTGCTGACAGCAAGCAGGCGGGCGGCGTCGTTCGGGCGATCGGCCGCGGACAGCGCAGCTCGAAGGCGCTCGCGGGCGCTTGAGAGAGACTCGGACACCGAGGCTTCTGGCATACTGTATGAAGACCTTACGCAGGGGATCGAATAAAAACCCATGGATATTACCGAACTGCTGGCGTTCTCGGCAAAGCAAGGCGCCTCCGACCTGCACCTTTCGGCGGGATTGCCTCCCATGATACGGGTCGACGGTGACATGCGTCGTCTCAACGTGCCGGCGCTCGACGACGGCCAGGTGCGTCGTCTGATCTACGACGTCATGAATGATCGACAGCGCCGCGACTTCGAAGCCGCGCTGGAAACCGACTTTTCTTTCGAAGTCACCGGTGTATCGCGTTTTCGTGTCAATGCGTTCACGCAAGGGCGCGGCGCCGGCGCGGTCTTCCGTACCATTCCCAGCAATGTCATGACGCTCGACGATCTCGGCCTGGGGGATGTCTTCCGCCGGTTGTCGATGCTGCCGCGCGGCCTGGTACTGGTGACGGGACCGACCGGCAGCGGCAAGTCGACGACGCTGGCGGCGATGATCGACTACATCAACAGCAATCGCCAGGAACACATCCTCACGATCGAGGACCCGATCGAATTCGTGCACGAGAGCAAGCGCTGCCTGATCAACCAGCGAGAGGTGCATCGCGATACCAAAGGCTTCGCGCCAGCGCTACGGTCGGCGCTGCGCGAGGATCCGGACGTCATCCTGGTGGGCGAGCTGCGAGATCTGGAAACCATTCGGCTTGCATTGACGGCGGCCGAGACCGGGCATCTGGTGTTCGGCACCCTGCATACCACCTCGGCGGCCAAGACCATCGACCGGATCATCGATGTCTTCCCCGGCGACGAGAAGGGCATGGTGCGTTCGATGCTGTCGGAATCTCTGCAAGCGGTGATCTCGCAGACGTTGCTCAAGCGCGAGGGCGGTGGCCGTGTCGCGGCCCACGAGATTCTCGTGGCCACCTCGGCGATCCGCAATCTGATTCGGGAAGGCAAGGTCGCACAGATGTATTCGGCGATTCAGACGGGCGGCGGCCTGGGCATGCAGACACTGGATGCGGCGCTGTCCCGATTGGTGACGGATGGTGTGGTGACGCGCCAGGAAGCCCATGCCAAATCGCGTGCCGGGCTCGATCAATGAGTTCGTGCCCCGGAAGCCGGTATCAGGACATGACATGACCCCCTCTCAATGGTTTGAACAACTCCTCGACATCATGCTGGCCAAGCAGGCTTCGGACCTGCTGATCTCTACCGGTGCGCCTCCGTGTCTGAAACTGGATGGCAAGCTGGTGGCGCTGGGCGATGTGCCGCTGCAACCGGATCAGGTACGTGAGCTGGTCGCCATCGCCCTGCCCCAGGGGCGTCGGGAGGCGTTCGAGACGGAGCATGAGGCCAATTTCGCTCTGAGCCTGAGCGGCAAGGGGCGTTTTCGCGTCAGCGCCTTCTTCCAGCGCAGCCAGCCGGCAATGGTCGTTCGGCGGATCGCTTTCGATATTCCCGATCTCGAATCGCTGGGGCTGCCGGAAGTGACGGGAACGCTGGCTTCCATTCGACGCGGGCTGGTGCTGGTGGTCGGCGGGACCGGCAGCGGCAAGTCGACGACGCTGGCGTCGATGATCCAGCACCGCAATCGGACGGTCGGCGGCCATATCATCTGTATCGAAGATCCCATCGAATACATGCACCCGCACCAGCGTGGCATCATCAATCAGCGGGAAGTGGGTATCGATACCGAGTCCTACGAAGTCGCGCTGAAGAACGCCCTGCGCCAGGCTCCCGACGTGATCGTGATCGGCGAGATCAGAAGCCGCGATACCATGGAGCTGGCGCTCAGCTTTGCCGAAACCGGGCATCTCTGTCTGGCCACTTTCCATGCCAACAACGCCGACCAGACGATCGAGCGCATTCTCAGTCTGTTCCCGCCGTCCCGGCAGGAGCAGATCGGGATGGACCTTTCGCTCAACCTGCGCGCTGTGGTCGCTCAGCGGCTGCTGCCGCGTCAAGACGGCTCCGGGCGCTGCTTGGCGACCGAGGTTCTGCTCAAGTCCCCCTTGATCAGCGAATTGATCCGGCGCGGTGAGGTGGGGGAGTTGAAGGACCTGATGCGGCGCTCCCGCGAGCTGGGCATGCAGACCTTCGACCAGGCGCTCTATGAACTCTATCGGCGCGGGGATATCAGTGAGGGGCTGGCGCTGGCCCATGCCGATTCGGCCAATGACCTGCGCATGCTGATCAAGTATGGCGAGCGCCATCTTCTCGGGGATCGAGGGGACGATGGCACACGATTTTCACTGGTCGACGATCAGTAGCGTCCGGTCTCTTCCCACGCGCTACCGGCTCAGGGCGCGTAGATGCCGCCCAGAACGCGTGGGCCGCTGGCACCGGTAACCTCCGGCAGATTGCCTGGCAGGCGTTGTATCCGTCGCCAGGCCAGCCACGCGAAAGCGCCGGCTTCCAGCCAGTCGGCCGACCAGCCGAACGCATCGCACTGGCCTATCGAGACGCCGGGAAGATGTATCGCCAGACGCTGCATCAGATGGCGGTTGCGCGCGCCGCCGCCGCAGACGATCAGATCCGTGCGATCGGGCTCGATAAAGGGGTGCGCGGCCTGCGCGACGCTGACGGCGGTCAGCTCGGCCAGCGTGGCCTGGACGTCGGCCACCGCTTCGTGCCCGGATAGCCGTGTTTCCACCCAGCCGAGATGAAACAGCTCCCGCCCGGTGCTCTTGGGCGGTGTGGCGGTGAAATACGGCTCGTCCAGCAGGCGCTCGAGCAGATGGCGGTCGACGTTGCCGCTGGCGGCCCAGTTGCCGTCTTCGTCGATCGGGCCGCCTCGATGCCGGGCGTGCCAGGCGTCGATCAGCAGGTTGGCCGGCCCCGTGTCGAAGCCGATGACCGGCAGCGATGCGCCCGAAGGACCCAACCGCGTCAGATTGGCGATGCCACCCAGGTTGAGGATCAGCCGGGTACGGACGGTGTCGGTAAACAGTGCCTGATGAAAGATTGGCGCGAGCGGCGCCGCCTGGCCGCCGGCCGCCATGTCGCGGCGGCGGAAATCGGCAACGACCCGGCAACCGGTCAATTCGGCCAGGCGACTGGGATTGTCGAGCTGGTAGGTAAAGGGGGCATCTGCGTAGGGGGCGTGCTCGATGGTCTGGCCGTGGCTGCCGATGGCCGTGATGGCATCGGGTGTCAGGCCGTGGCGCTGCAGCAGCTGACGCACGGCTTCGGCCTGATGGTCGCAGAACGCACTCTCCGCTGCTCCCAGGGCGGCGAAGCTCACCTGCGATGCCTGGGTCAACTCGAGCAGCGCCGTCCTGAGTTCGGCGGCCAGCGGTAGACACAAGGCGTCGATCAATCGCGGGCGTTGGTCGCTCTCGTCATCGATCTCTACCAATGCCGCATCGATGCCATCCAGGCTGGTGCCGGACATCAAACCCACGAACAGTGACATGAAGCTCTTCCTCGTCGTTGTGAAGCAGTGGCGTGAAGCGGTGACCTGACGTCGCGGCACGGTCCGGTGTGGCTCAACGAATATCAGAGACTCATGCTAAGATTGCCGCCTTTCAAGCTCGATAGCGTTGGTAATGGAGACGGATACGATGGCCGAGGTCGATGAAGCGCTGGCGCTGATCAAGCGCGGCACGCAGGAGATTCTGATCGAAGATGAGCTGGTGAAAAAGCTCGAATCCGGTCGCAAGCTCCGTATCAAGGCTGGCTTCGACCCCACGGCCCCGGATCTGCACCTGGGGCATAGCGTACTGTTGACCAAGATGCGCCAGTTCCAGGACCTTGGCCACGAGGTGATCTTCCTGATCGGCGACTTCACCGGCCGGATCGGCGATCCCACCGGCAAGAACGTCACCCGCAAGCCGCTCACCGAGGAAGAGGTCAAGACCAACGCCCAGACCTATCGCGAGCAGGTCTTCAAGATTCTCGATCCCGACAAGACCGAAGTGCGCTTCAACGCCGAATGGTTCAGCGAGATGTCGGCGGCCGACATGATCGAGCTCGCCGCGCAATCCACCGTGGCGCGTATGCTGGAACGCGACGACTTCGAAAAGCGCTATCGCGGCGGTCAGTCGATCTCGATTCACGAGTTTCTCTATCCGCTGGTGCAGGGGTACGACTCGGTCGCGCTGAAGGCAGACATCGAGCTGGGCGGCACCGATCAGAAGTTCAACCTGCTGATGGGCCGTGAAATCCAGAAGCATTTCGGGCAGGAGCCGCAGGTGGTCATCACCATGCCGCTGCTCGAAGGGCTGGATGGCGTGCAGAAGATGTCCAAGTCGCTGAACAATTACATCGGTGTCGACGACACGCCAGGCGTGATGTTCAACAAACTGGTGTCGATGCCGGACAGCCTGATGTGGCGCTACTTCGAACTGCTGTCGCTGAAGTCCAACGAGGAGGTCGAGGCGATCCGCCAGGATATCGAGCAAGGCGCCAACCCGCGCGACATCAAGATGCTATTGGCGCGGGAGCTGATCGCCCGCTATCACGGGGAAGAAGCGGCCGCCAATGCGCACAAGGCCGTGGGCAACCGACTGGCGGAAGGTGAGCTGCCCGAGGACTTGCCGGAAGTAGAGGTCGATTTCGAAGGCGCGGCGCAGGCGCCGATTGCCGCCGTGCTCAATCGCGCCAATCTGACCAACAACAGCGCCCAGGCCAAGGACATGCTCGGCAACGGGCGGGTCAAGGTGGATGGCGAGGTCGTCGCCAAGGACACCATGCTCGAAACCGGCAAGAGTTACGTGATTCAGGCTGGCAAGAAGCGGTATGCCCGCGTCACCCTTGGCTGACGCGAATTGCTGATGCCGCTGAAACGCCCGCCCCGCGCGGGCGTTGTCGTTTTTGCCGGGCACGGTTTTGACCGAATGCGCAAAAAGTGACAAACAACACTTGCCAAGCGGGCCGCTGGTCCGTAAAGTACGCATCCGCTGACGCCGAGACAGGGTTTCGGAGGCAGCGGAGAAGAAAGCCAAGCGTTTGATT
>NZ_MCAP01000043.1:0-1422 GCF_001858555.1 Salinicola sp. MIT1003 | reverse complement strand
GATGGGGTTGTCGTCGCTCATCCTGTCCTCCTGATGGCTGCACTATACCCTGTGCAGTTCTGGAGGGGGTCACTTCAGTGGTGTGATGAATTCCTGCTTAAGGCCATGGCTTCGAACCAGGCTCGTGTAGCGTCGGCTCGTGAAAACCAGGCCGTTGTCGGAGCGCAGCAGAAACGGTTCTGGTACTCGCCCCAACGAGCCATAGCGGGCGATCAGTGCCTGCTCAAGGGCACTGGCAGCCGTACTTGCCTTGCCACTACGGGACAGGTGCCAGCCCAGTAATTGTCGGGTGTGGCAGTCGATGACCAGCGTCAGCGTCAGCCATCCATCGCGACCGCCCCACACTCGGCAGAGATCGGTCGACCAGCGCTGGTCAGGCGCCGTCGCGACGGAAGGCAAGGCTTGAATACGGGGCCGAAAGCCCACGGCCCGCTTGCGAACTTGCCAACCGCGCAACTGAAAGATGCGCTGGACGGTGTTCTTGTTCATGCCCAGCAGGTGCGCCACCGTGCGGTAGCCAAATGACGGCTCTTCCTCGATGAGTGCCTTGATTGGCGCCGCTAGCTCCGGCCTTACCCTGTGTTCGGATTTCACGGAGCGGTAGTACCAGGTGCGCCGTGGAAAGCCAAACCAGCGGCAAAGTTGGCTGATGGAAACGCGATATCCCTCTTCCCGCAATCCCTGACGGATCGTGTCGATCACGACTCGTCTTTCCCCAGCAGGGATGCCAACTTTTTTCGGGCGCGCAGCTCCAGCATGGCTTCGCCGTAGGCTTCCTGGAGATCCTTCAACTGACGCTCGTATTGCTGGCGAACATCTTCGGGCTTGGCGCGAAGCGCGTTCTCCATGCCGGCTTTGGCCTGATCGACCCAGTCCTCGATCTCGGAGGGAGGAAGATCAAATGCACGACTGGCTTCCGCCACTGTCTGCTTGCCCTGAATGACCTCCATCACCAGGGCCGATTTCCGCTTGGCGGTCCAACGCTTGATCTCATCGTTCATCTCGATGCTCACAGGTGTCTCCTTGTTGGATAATACCCTGAGCAGGAATTCACTGGGTCATTACATGTATTGGCTTACGGTTCTCACCCAGAACACACGCCAGGCGGCGATAGCCATAGGTGGGGAACCGCTCCAGGGTCAGCTTCACCCGTGCCGCCAGATCGGCATTGATGACATGCTGCCGCAGCTTGGGCCGGTAATACAGGCTCCGCCGGGGGAACCCCAGCCAGCGGTAGAGCTTGACGAGCGATACCACATGGCCTTCCTCGGCCAGTTGCGCCTGCAGCGACCTTATGAGTTTTCGTCCTCGTCGAGCAGGCGCTTGAATTTTTTTAGCGCATAGATGTAGGGTCCCGGATGATCGGATCGCCTATAGAAGTTATCCTCTGCTAGCAGCGAGAGAGCTTCTTCAGCAATTCAT
>NZ_MCAP01000042.1:0-1437 GCF_001858555.1 Salinicola sp. MIT1003 | reverse complement strand
TGAACTGACCCCATAAAGTTGGACGATTCATTTAGCCGGCGTTTAAGGCCTGGGCCCTGTACTGCACAGGGCTCAGGCCTTTTAGCGTCAGTTTGATGCGTTCGTGATTGTAGTAATGGATGTAATGATCGATCCCTCTCTGCAGTTGCTCAAGCGTCTCGAACCGGTTCAGGTGGAAGTACTCGGCCTTGAGGGTGCCGAAGAAACTCTCCATCGCCGCGTTGTCTAGACAGTTGCCTTTCCGCGACATGCTCTGGACCAGGGATCTCTCCGTCAGCAAACGCCGGTAAGCGGGGTGTTGATAATGCCATCCTTGATCGGAGTGCAGCTGCGGTTTGTCCGAGGGTTCCAATCGAGCCAACGCCTTATGCAGCATGCCACTCACCAGTGATAGGGTCGGCCGCTTGCCTGTCTGGTAGGCCACGATCTCACCGTTATAGAGGTCCATGACCGGCGATAGATAGAGCTTCTGGCCGTTGACGTTGAACTCCGTGATATCAGTGACCCACTTCTGATTAGGCCATTGCGCCTGGAACTGGCGGTCGAGCAGATTGGGCGCGATTCGTCCTACGTTTCCTCGATAGGAGCGGTATCGCTTTCGACGTACCAGAGACATCAGGCCCAGTCTGTTCATCAGTCGCTGAACGGTCTTGTGATTGACTATTTCGCCCATCTGCTTCAAGACGGCCGTGATGCGACGGTAACCGTAACGCCCCTGGTGGTAGTCGTAGATTTGGCGTATCCGCGTTTTCAGCGCTGCGTATTGGTCACCTGCGCTCTGAGCCTTACGCTGATAGTAGAACGTGCTGCGCGCGAGACCGGCCGCCCGCAGCAGCAAGGCGAGGGGTTGCTCATGCCTTAATCCCTGGACGGTTTGCGCTTTTTGCCTCGCGCCGCCGCCTGCTCTTCCCGGATCAAGGCATCGAGCTTTTTTAGGTAGGCGTTCTCGGCACGCAGGTAAGCGAGCTCTTCGAGCAACTCCTTCTGGGAGCGCTCTGCATCGGGAGAGAGGGGTGAAGGAGGCTTCTTCGACATCGGACGGCGTCCTTTACGCTTGGGTTCCAGGGCAGGCAGACCCCCACTATGGTACTGACGCTCCCATCTGCCAATGGCGCTGCGTTCGCGGATATCGAACAGGGCCGCCGTCTGTCGCTGCGACAGGCCATCCCGCCACATTCGCTCAAGCACCTCCCGCTTGAAGGCCGCGCTGCGGTGTCTGTGCGCCTTGCGCAATCCCGAGATGCCTTGCTGTCGGTAGGTTGCCAGCCATTGGTATACGGTGGACTCATCCACGCCATGCTGGCGCGCTACCTCTCCCTGACTGACGTCCTCACGTAAACACTGCTGAACAACCCGCAGCTTGAAGTTCTCGTCGTATCTTGCCATCAAAAACACCCCGAAGGTTGGATGGGTGTCCAACTTTCGGGGTGCAGTTCA
>NZ_MCAP01000041.1:0-1476 GCF_001858555.1 Salinicola sp. MIT1003 | reverse complement strand
CCGCCACGGGAGCCAGCAATGGCGAAAGCACGATCAGAATCGCGTTGCCTTCCAGGAACATGCCGAGGATCAGCAGCAGGGCATTGGCGATCAGCAAAAACGCCACCGCGCTACCGACGCCCGAGGAGAGCATCAGCGCGATCTGCTGTGGAATCTGCTCCCAGGTCAGCACGCGCGCGAAGCCCGAGGCGATCGCAATGATGAACAGCACGTTGACCGACGCCATCAGCGACTCCCGCGTCGCCAGCGCAACGCTGCCGAGCCCCATCTGCCGATACACGAACAGCCCGACGATCAGCGCGTAGAGCACCGCCATCGCGCCCGCTTCGGTGGGCGTAAAGATGCCGACACGGATGCCGCCGATGACGACCACCGGCAGCAGCAGGGCGATGATCCCGGCACGGGTCACGCTGATCCATTCGTGGCGCGATACGCGTTCGCGGCGCGGCTTCTGATAACCGAGGCGACGACACTGGATCGACACCAGCACCATCATGGCGACCGCCATCAGCACGCCGGGAACGACGCCGGCGAGGAACAGCCGACCGATCGAGACGTTGTTGACGTAGCCGTAGACGATCAGCGCGATCCCCGGCGGGATGGTCGAGGTGATCAGCGACGACGAAGCCGTGATCGCGCTTGAGAACGGCTTGGGGTAGCCGGCAGCCGTCATGCTCGGTACCAGCAGTTTGGCGTTCATGGCGGCGTCGGCGATGTTGGAGCCGGACAAACCGCCCATGAAGGTACTCAGCAGCACGTTGGCCTGGGCCAGCCCGCCATGCAGGCGGCGTGTCATCAGCTCGGCCAGCGTCAGCAGCCGTTCGGTGATACCGGAGTGGTTCATGAACACCCCGGCCATGATGAAGAACGGAATGGCCAGCAGCGAGATCGATTCCAGCCCGCCGGCGAGGCGCTGGATCAGCATTAGCATGGGCTGGTCGGCGCCGACCAGGAAGTAGGTCAGGCTCGACGCAAACAGCGCGAAGGCTACCGGCGTGCCCAGGCAGAACAGGATGAAGAGCGCGGCGAGCGCGATTCCAACGGCCATCGATATCACTCCTTGGCGGTAACGGCGTCGCGGGTGGCTTCCGGCGGAGCCAGTTCCCGTTCGTCGGCAATCAATCGGTCATTGGTGATCAGGCGCACCAAACTGTGATAGAGCATCAGCACCGCGCTGATGGGGATCGATACGTGAATCCAGTAGTAGGGGATCTGCAGCATCGGCGTGCTGCGGAAACGCGAGAAGGGCAGCAGTTCCAGCCCCCAGAACAGCATCGCCACCGCGCAAAGCATGACGATGCCGATGTTGAAAATGCGCGTGTTCCAGTGCGCAACGGCTGCCGGCAACCTGTCATTGAGCAGGCCGATCAGCACGTGCTCGTTGCGCCGCACCAGCGCGCTGGCGCCGAGGAACGTCGCCCACACCATCAACAGCTGCAGGATCTCCTCGCTCCAGGCCAGCGGCGACGAGAACAG
>NZ_MCAP01000040.1:0-2156 GCF_001858555.1 Salinicola sp. MIT1003 | reverse complement strand
TGGCCGCCTGCATGCGGCGACGCAGAATCGGCCCCACGACCACCGGCAGCAGCAGCCCGATGATGGCCACCAGCCACAGCCCGATCGACAGGCCGCTGCTCCACAGGATCGACCAGTCGCCGTCGGAGATCTGCATCGCGTGACGCAGGTTCTTCTCCATTTCCGGCCCCAGCAGCAGACCCAGGATGACCGGCACCAGCGGTATCTCCAGCTTGCGCAGAAGGTAGCCGGCAACGCCGAAGGCGATCATGAAGTAGAGATCGAAGGTCGAGTGGCTGATCGAGTAGATGCCGACCACCGCGACCATGGTCACGATCGGCAGCAGATACATCGGCGGCACCGACAGGATCTTCACGAACACGCCGACCAGCGGAATGTTGAGCAACAGCAGCATGAAGTTGCCTACCAGCAGTGCGGCGATGACGCCCCATACCAGGTCGGCATTCTGCGTGAACATCAGTGGCCCCGGCGTGATGTTGAGCGACACCAGCATCGCCAACAGTACCGCGGTGGTCCCGCTGCCCGGTACGCCGAGGGTCAGCATCGGCACCAGCGCGCCGCTGGAGGCGCCGTTGTTGCCGGACTCGGGCGCGGCCACGCCGCGCGGGTCGCCTTCACCGAAGTAACCCTTCTTGCCGAGAATCTTTTTCTCCAGGGTGTAGGAGATGAAGCTGCCCAGCGATGCGCCCGCCCCCGGCAGCACGCCCGCGATGAAACCGAGCACACCGCCTCTCAACGTCGTCGGAAAGATCGACGTGATATCCCGCCATTTCAACTTGAGCGGGTTGACCTTGATCATCTCGCGGCCGGCGCCGGCCTTCTCTTCGATGAAGAACAGAAGCTCGGATACCGCGAACAGACCGACGATGGCGATGATGAAGTCGACGCCTTCGTAGAGTTCCAGCACCCCGAAGGTGTAGCGCTGGGTGCCGGTGGAAAGATCGATGCCCACGGTGGCGATGATCAGCCCGATCGCCGCGGCCATCAGCGTCTTCATCGGATTCTTGCCGGTGATGCCGCCCAGGGTGGCGAAGGCGAGCACGAACAGGGCGAAATACTCGGCCGGGCCGAAGGTCAAGGCGAAACGAGCGAGCAACGGCGCCAGCAGGATCAGGCCGATGGTGGCGATCAGGCTGCCCATGAAGGAGGCGATCGCCGAGATCGCCAGCGCTTCGGCGGCCTTGCCCTGGCGGGCCATCGGGTAGCCGTCGAGACAGGTCATCATCGCCGGCTCGTCACCGGGAATGTTGAGCAGGATCGACGAGATACGCCCGCCATACATCGCCCCGGCGTAGACCGCCGTGAGCATGATCAGCGCGGTTTCCGGCTTGAGGCCGAGGGTGAAGGCGAGCGGGATCAGGATCGCCACGCCGTTGGCCGGGCCCAGACCGGGCAGCGCGCCGATCAGCGTGCCGATGAAACACCCCATCAGGGCGAACAACAGGTTCTCGGGCTGCAGCGCCACGCCGAAGCCGAGGGAAAGATAGTGCAACGTTTCCATCAATTGATCTCCAGCAGGCCAAGCGGCAGCGGTAATTCCAGTCCATAGGTGAACAGTACGAACACCACCACACCGCTAATCAGCCCGGTGAGATACGCCTTGATCGGACGCGCGCCCATGCGCCAGCACAGCGTGCCGACCGCCAGCGTGGTCGAGACGATGAAACCCAGCGGCTCGAGCAGCAGCGCGTAGACGATCAGTGTCACCACGGCGATACCGAGTTCGACGAAGGTGCGCGAGGCGGGCCAGTGATTGTCGGGGTCGGGCTTGGCGATCATGTAGAGACTGCAGATCGCCAGAATGACGGCCAGCAGCTTGGGAAAGGTCTCCGGACCCACGGCTTCCGATCCCCCGAAGGGGACCGGAAACTGGGTGGCGCCGTAGTAGTAGGCCACGGCGATCACCAGCATGACCAGGCCGAAGATGCGGTCGTTGAACTTGCTCATTGAATCAGCCCGATTTCCTTGGACAGCGACTGGATATCGTTGATCTGCTGCTTGACGAAGGCTTCGAATTCACTGGAATCCGGGTGGAACGGCATCAGACCGTTGCTTTTCATGACCTTCTTCCACTGATCGCTGGCATAGAGCTTGTCGACGGCATCGACCCAGTACTGCTTGGCGTCTTCGTCGATGTCGGCCGGCATGTAGAAACC
>NZ_MCAP01000039.1:0-2186 GCF_001858555.1 Salinicola sp. MIT1003 | reverse complement strand
TCTAGCACTCGCCTTCAAGCACTCGCCGGCGAAGCGGCCTGGCCCGAGCTTTCCGGCGGCACATTGACGGAGGCTCCACCGCCGCGTGTCGGGCCCTGTCGATTCTCGAACCGTAACAGACGCAGCGCATTCAGCGTCACTAGTACGGTGGCGCCGGTATCAGCCATGATAGCCACCCACAACCCGGTCAGACCAAACATGGTCGTCAACAGGAATACCGCCTTCAGGCCCAGCGCGATGGTGATGTTCTGGCGAATATTGTTCATGGTGGCGCGAGCCAGACGAATCATAGTCGCTATGTCGGTCACGCGATTACGCAGCAAGGCGCCATCGGCCGTTTCCAGGGCGACATCGGTGCCCGAGCCCATGGCCACGCCGACGTCGGCGGTGGCGAGTGCAGGCGCGTCGTTGATCCCGTCGCCCACCATGATCACCCGGTCCTTGGCGACCATTCCCTTGATTGCCGTGACCTTGTCGTCAGGCAGCAAGCCTGCCTGGAACTCGATGCCCAGCGGATCGGCAATCGCTTTCGCGGTACGGGGGTTGTCACCGGTCAGCATCACCGAGCGGATGCCCAGTGCCTGGAGATCCTTGATGCCGTCGATGGCGTCCGTGCGCGGCTCGTCACGCATGGCAATCAGTCCGACGATCGCGCCGTCCCTAAACACCACGACGGCCGTCTTGCCCTGCTCCTCCAGCGCAGCGATCCGCGTCTTCAGAGCCTCTGTCAGTACGCCCTGGTCTTCAGCGTAGCGTGGCGAACCGACATAGCTACGATGACCGTCCACGCTTGCCTCGACACCATGGCCGGCGATGACGCGTGCGTCCGACCCTTGAGAAAACGCGATATGACGCGATTCGGCATGATTCAACACCGCCTCGGCGAGCGGGTGGCTGGAGCCGGCCTCGACACTGGCGGCTAAGGCAACGACATCAGCCTCATCGTGGTCATCGGCAGCCGCTTGCACGTCGGTAACGACTGGTTTCCCGGCGGTCAGGGTGCCGGTCTTGTCGAAGGTCACGAGGCTAGCCTTGGCGGTGGACTCGATCACCGCGCCCCCCTTCAACAATAGCCCGCGGCGTGCCCCGGTAGACAGCGACGAGGCGATCGAAGCCGGTACCGAAATTACCAGCGCACACGGGCAGCCAATCAACAGCAGCGCCAGGGCTCGATAAGTCCATTCACCCCAAGCGCCGCCGAAAAGTAGCGGAGGAATGATCGCAACGAGTAGCGCGGTACCGACCACAGCGGGCATATAGACACGGCTGAAGCGATCAATGAAACGCTCGGTGGGCGCACGGGCTTCCTGTGCTTCTTCCACCAAGCGGATGATCCGCGCGATAGCATTGTCTTCGGGCGCCTTGGTGACGCGAATACGCAGCACGGCATCATTATTGATGGACCCGGCGAAGACCGACTCGTCGAGGGTCTTGCTCTTGGGCACCGATTCACCGGTCACCGGCGATTCATCGATAGAAGACGTTCCTTCAATGATCTGCCCATCGGCAGGAATCCGGTCGCCGGGTCGCGCGACGACGACCTGACCAATCTTCAGATTCGCGGCATTGACCTTGCGAGTCGCCCTCTGTGCGTCTTCGACCAGCGCGCTCTTGGGCACTAGATCACCCAGCGCGCGAATACTCGAGCGGGCACGATCCGCGGCCACCCCTTCAAGCACTTCGCCGACGGCGAACAGGAAGACCACCAGCGCCGCCTCCTCGGCGGCACCGATGATCAGCGCGCCACCGGCAGCGATGGTCATCAGCATTTCTATCGTGAATGGCATGCCCGCTCGTGCAGCGGAAAAAGCACGTTTCGCTACGGGAACCAGCCCGACCAGACACGCCAGGATGAAGCCCCAATAAGCCAGAGACTCCGAGGCCACCAGGCGCACCGCCACGGCGGCCAGCAGGACAGCCCCGGTCATGACCACCAGCCGGCCCTTGCCATGCAGAAACCAGCGTTTCGGTGAGGCCGACACTGCCTCGGCGACGCCTTCGTCAGCTGTGGAGCTGGCGCCATTGGAGCCATTACCGGTTATGGCGGTGCGCGGCGTTACACTGTAACCGAGCCGCTTGATCGATTTCTCGACGCTGTCCGGCGAGGTTTGCTGTTCGTCGAGCTTCAGCGTGAGCGTCTCGTTCATGACCGACACTTTGACGTCGGAGACTCCCGGCAGGTTCTC
>NZ_MCAP01000038.1:0-2669 GCF_001858555.1 Salinicola sp. MIT1003 | reverse complement strand
GATGGGGTTGTCGTCGCTCATCCTGTCCTCCTGATGGCTGCACTATACCCTGTGCAGTTCTGGAGGGGGTCACTTCATCAGTCGCTTCCAAGTCGATGACGACAAGTTAATTGGCTTGATCAATTCCTTCTCGGATACCTCCTTTACCCAGCCCAAACACCACGGCCAAGCGCTCAAGCTGCGCAGCAAGGATATTCTCGGCCACGTGTACGAGTATTTCCTCGGTCAGTTCGCGCTCGCCGAAGGCAAACAGGGCGGGCAATACTACACGCCCAAGAGCATCGTCACGCTGATCGTCGAGATGCTGGAGCCCTACAAGGGACGGGTGTATGACCCGGCGATGGGATCGGGCGGATTCTTTGTCTCGTCAGACAAGTTCATCGAAGAACACGCCCGCGAGCATCACTACGACCCTGCCGAACAGAAAAAGCAGATTTCGATCTACGGGCAGGAGTCCAACCCCACCACGTGGCGGCTGGCAGCCATGAACATGGCCATTCGCGGCATCGACTTCAATTTCGGCCAGAAGAACGCCGACAGCTTCCTCGATGACCAGCACCCCGACCTGCGCGCTGATTTCGTGATGGCCAACCCGCCGTTCAACGTCAAGGACTGGTGGCACGAGTCGCTCGCTGACGACGTGCGATGGCGGTATGGCACTCCGCCCAAGGGTAACGCCAACTTCGCCTGGCTACAGCACATGCTCCACCACCTCGCGCCTATAGGCAGCATGGCGCTGCTGCTGGCCAACGGCTCGATGAGTTCCAACAGCGGCGGGGAGGGCGAGATTCGCCGCCGCCTCGTCGAGCAGGATCTGGTGGAGTGCATCGTCGCGCTGCCGGGGCAGCTCTTCACCAACACCCAGATTCCCGCCTGTATCTGGTTTTTGACCAAGGATAAATCCGGCGGCCTATCCCCCAACGGCGTCGAAAAGCGCCGTCGTAAAGGCGAAGTGCTGTTTATCGACGCCCGCCAACAGGGCTATATGCGCGACCGCGTGCTGCGCGATTTCACCGGTGAGGACATCGCCAGGATCAGTGACACCTTCCATAGCTGGCAGCGAACGGAGGAGTTTGAGGACGTGCCTGGCTTTTGCGCCTCAGCCAACCTTGCCGCGATTGAAAAGCACGACTTTGTGCTGACCCCGGGACGGTATGTGGGCGCCGCGGCCCAGGACGAGGACGACGAACCCTTTTCAGACAAGATGGCGCGATTGACGGCGCAGCTGAAAGAGCAGTTCGAGGAAAGCGATCGGCTGGAAGGGGAGATCAAGCGGAATCTTAGGAGGCTGGGTTATGTCTGCTAATTGGACTGAACATCCGTTGGAGAAGCTTTGCTCTGAAATCACCGTTGGTCATGTTGGCTCCATGACAAAAGAGTATCGTGATAATGGAATCCCTTTCTTTCGATCAAAAAATATTCGTGAGCATCGTATTGATTGGGATGATGTTAAATATGTATCGCATGGCTTCCACCAAAAACTAAAGAAATCAATTTTACGCCCAGGAGACGTCGCTGTTGTTCGTACAGGTAAACCTGGTGCGGCTTGCGTGATACCTGATTATGTAGCTGAAGCCAACTGCTCAGATTTGGTCATTATGCGTGTTGATCCACAATTATTGTCGCCATATTTTCTGAGCTATTACCTTAATTCAGTTGCAAACCACCAAATTAACTCCAGCCTCGTGGGCGCTGTTCAACAACATTTCAATGTTGGGGCGGCCAAAAAGCTAGCGATAACTATTCCTGGTCGAAAAGAGCAGGATGGGATTGTTAAAATCGTTAAGGACCTTGATGATAAAATCCAGCTAAACCATCAAATCAACCAAACCCTCGAACAGATGGCTCAAGCCCTGTTCAAAAGCTGGTTCGTCGATTTCGAACCGGTCAAGGCCAAGATCGCCTTGCGCGAGCGCTGGCAGGCTCTCCAGCCAGAGAATGAACCTGCCTCGCCCGTCTGCTACGCCGCCGAGCTGGACGAGCCGCCCGCGTTAGGCGATCTGGAAACCTATATGAACCGCGCCGCGATGCAGGCGATTTCCGGTAAGACGGCGGAGCAGCTCGACGCACTGCGCACGGAAGACCCCGAGCGCTATGAGGAGCTATTCGAGACCGCCGCGCTGTTTCCCTCGGCGATGCAGGAGAGTGAGTTGGGGGAGATTCCGGAGGGGTGGGAACCCTCAACGGTTGGTAAAGAGTTCGATGTAACGATGGGTCAATCTCCACCCGGAGATACCTATAATGAAACTGGTGAAGGTACGCCATTTTTCCAAGGACGAAGAGATTACGGAAAGAGGTTTCCAAGTAACCGAGTGTACTGCACTCAACCAAAAAGAATGGCAAAAAGAGGCGATACACTTCTGAGTGTGCGTGCCCCAGTAGGTGACACCAATATCGCTTTAACTGACTGCTGTATTGGCCGTGGCTTAGTAGCGATTAGACATAAATCAGGCTGCTCATCGTTCACTTATTACTCTGTCATTCAGCTTGGTCATGAGCTTTCGTCATATGATTCCGAGGGAACTGTCTTTGGCTCTATAAATCAAAAAAATCTGAAGGGTATCTCGCAACTTGCGCCACCTCACGAGGTACGGCGGTCTCAAGTTCCAAGCGCAACGCTATTGAAGGGTGCTCGGTCCAGCGACTGATTTCTTGAGCACCTCGGCGTA
>NZ_MCAP01000037.1:0-3134 GCF_001858555.1 Salinicola sp. MIT1003 | reverse complement strand
TGCTGTTCGTCGAGCTTCAGCGTGAGCGTCTCGTTCATGACCGACACTTTGACGTCGGAGACTCCCGGCAGGTTCTCCACACCGCCACGAATTTTCGCCGCGCAACTGGCGCAGTCCATGCCGCCGACCTTCCAGCTGAGCGTGCTCTCGGCGTCGGCCCGATCAGGTACCGTCACCGTTTCCGCGTCGTTGTCTTGAGCGTTACCGTCACAGCAAGGTGAATGACATTCGGATGAGTTTTCTGGACTGGCAGTATCAGAATCAGGCATGAATTGGACGGAATAGCCAAGTCGCTCGACGGTCTTCGCGACACGCTCCATCGAGGTTTGTTGCGTGTCCAGCCCAAGCCTCAGCGTCTCCTTCATCACCGAAACCTGAACGTCGGAAACGCCTTTCAAGCGTTCCACCGCACCACGGATCTTACCGGCACAGCTTGGACAGTCCATGCCTTGAACGGTCCACTGGTATGTGTTACCGGATGCTTCGGTATGTGTAGCTGGCATGAAAAGTTACCTAGTTCAATTTCTCTGCTCAAACTCTAAACCTTCTAGTGGCTATAGAGTCAAACCGCATCGTCTTACTGGTAAGGAGGCATGCGAGGCGGGCTGCTGGTTAGCTGCCATGTTCGTTGTCCTGTTTAGCGATGGCCTGCGGATCGTGTAATCGCTCGCTCTTTAAGCTAAAAATGCCCCTATTGTTGTGATCCGATGAAATCGACATCCGTATAAAAGTGGCATTCGCCATCCTGCACGAGTTGATCCATGGCAAGATAGCGGCATATTTCCCCCTGAGTTTGGCGGGCTCGTACTCGACTAGGGGTATTTGATCGCGGAAGCCGCTCAAGCCGTCAATATCCGTGCCAGCCCTTGAGACGCTGGGTCGAACGGTTTCGAACGGAGCGTAGCGGTGCGTGAAAGTCAGAGGGCAGTTTGCCCAAAGCCCCCGCTCCGCCGAAAGTTGAACCTTAATGATGCATATCTGGGTACGGAATCGATGGTATTACTCGCCAGTCGTACTGGATTAATCTCGCTGCGCATCGAAATTATTGTAATTATCTTAACGAATTCCCGCTCAACTTTATCCAATTAAAAATGACATAAAGCCTCAAATACTTTAGTGAATCCCACTTCTTTTTTAGGCACGACCCAGATAGTGCACGCTAAACAAGCCTTGAGTATCAGTCCAGCAGGAAATCGCTTCAAATCCTGCACGATCTGCCAGTGCCTGAAAGCCCTCGACCGTATATTTGTAGGAGTTTTCGGTATGGATCGTCTCGCCCTCCAGGAAATGGAAGCGTTCGCCTTCGATCGCAACGACCTGGGGTAACTGGCTGACCAAGTGCATCTCGATGCGGGATTGAGCCTCGTTGAAGAAGGCCCGATGGGCAAAATGCCCGGGGTCGATTTCGGTGTTCAGCTCCTCGCGCAGGCGATCCAGCAAGTTCAGGTTGAAAGCTGCCGTCACGCCTGCCGCATCGTTGTAGGCGGCTTCGAGTGTCGTCTTGTCCTTGATCAGGTCGACACCTATCAGCAACCCGCTGCCAACGGGCAGCAGGGAGTGCAAGCCGCGCAGGAAATCCTCGGCGGCCTGCGGGTCGAAGTTGCCGATGCTCGATCCCGGGAAGAAGCCGACCGGCCGTTCGCAGCACAGCCCCTCCGGCAAGGCCATGTTGCAAGAGAAGTCGGCACAGGCGGCGTGCACCTCGAGCCATGGATAGTCGGCAGCCAGGCGACGCGTGCTTTCGAGCAGGAAGTCTCGGGATATATCGATGCCGAGATAGCTTGACGGTCGCATGGCTTCCAGCAGTAACCGTACCTTGCGACTTGCTCCGCTGCCGAGCTCGATCAACGTCGCCTCACTCCCGGCGATGTCCGCTATCTCATCGGCGGCGTTGGCCAGGATCAGCTCCTCTGTTCGTGTCGGATAGTACTCCGGCTGTGCGCAGATACGGTCGAACAGCTCGGAACCCCGCTGATCGTAGAAGAACTTTGGCGAGGCGAATTTCTGGTCGGCGCTGAACCCCATCAATATCTCATCGCGAAGCGACGTTTTGGCAGGGGTCGTGTGCATGTCATGGAATTGTACGGCCAGGGTCATGATCAGCTCTCCTTGGCAAGACGGAAGCCGGAAAATGCCCAGCGGGCATGAGGCGGGAAGAAGTTGCGATAGGTGGCACGAATGTGATCGGCCGGCGTCGCGCAGCAGCCACCCCGCAACACCATCTGGCCGGACATGAACTTGCCGTTGTATTCCCCCAGGCTGCCCGGCAACTTGCGAAACCCCGGATAGGGGCGATAGGCGCTGCCGGTCCACTCCCAGACATCGCCGAACATCTGGCTCGGCGCGCCGGTGGTCGCGGCGGCAGCTACCGGCTGCAGATGGTCCTGCTCGACGAAGTTTCCCTGCCCGACGTTGCCCCGAATGGCGGCATCATGGGCCACCGTCTCCCACTCGGCCTCGGTGGGCAGGCGGGCGCCGGCCCACTGTGCATAGGCATCGGCCTCAAAGAAGCTGACATGGCAGACCGGCGCATTCATGTCGACCGGTACCAGGCCGCCCAGGGTGTAGTGATGCCAGACGCCGTCGCGCTCGACCCAGTAGAGCGGCGCCTGCCAGCCTTCTGCCTTGACCGTCGCCCAGCCATCCGATAGCCAATAGTCAGGTGTGTCGTACCCTCCCGCCTGCATGAACGCGAGAAACTCGCCATTGGTCACCGGACGCTCGGCGATCTGAAAAGCCTCGACGAACTGGCGGTGGCGCCCCATCTCGTTGTCATAGGCAAAACCCTCCTCGGTGTCGTCATGGCCGATGTACCGGACGCCGGCCGGGTAGGCATGCCAGCCGAGCGCAGCGACGTCATGCGCAGGCGTCGGCGCCAGGTCGTCCCGGTAGACCGGGCACAAGGGGTTCTGGGCCAGGATGTGCTTGATATCCATCAGCAGCAGCTCCTGATGCTGCTGTTCGTGTGGCAGGCCCAGCTCGAGACGCCGGAGAATCTCCTGGAGATGTTCCTGCGGTGGATCGCTGAGCAGCGCTTCCATGGCCCGGTCGACGTGAGCGCGATAGCGATAGACATCGTCCACGGTCGGCCGCGAGATCATGCCGCGTTCGGGCCGGGGGAACGGCGTGCCATG
>NZ_MCAP01000036.1:0-5361 GCF_001858555.1 Salinicola sp. MIT1003 | reverse complement strand
TCTGGCTCCATCGCTTCGAGTCGCTGGGTCAAGCCAGGGCCGTGATCGACCGTTGGATCCGATACTACAACGAAGAGCGGCCACATCAGTCGCTGGACTATGTGGCATCCAGGGCATACCCCGCATTAGCTGCGTAGGGTGTGCAGAAACCAGGGGGTCATTACAACACCATACTGGCGGGCCAGCTCGCTATCCGTGATGCTAGAGGGCGCTGCCTGGATCTCGGCCCGGATCTTCGGTGTCGTGGTCGCTTGTTTATGCAGCTTGATGTCCATGAACTTGCTCCCGGATGAATTGCTGAAGAAGCTCTCTCGCTGCTAGCAGAGGATAACTTCTATAGGCGATCCGATCATCCGGGACCCTACACTTGAGCAATGGCAGAAAGAGCCCGAGAGATTCTATGACGAACCGAACCATTACTTCACGGGGCCAAACACCTAGCTGATTACCTCAAGCATCACTTGGAGACGTCAGCGATTGCCTTGGTCACGTAGGGCAGATTCTCTGTGGTTAACCCGACGACATTGGCGCGTCCCGAACGCACCATGTAAATGGCATATTTGTCACGCAGGCGGTCAACCTGCTCCGGTGTGAGTCCGGTGTAGGAAAACATGCCGCGCTGCTCGGCGATGTGAGCGAACTGCTGGTCGAGACCGTAAGGCTTGAGCGCCTCGACGAAATCGCGACGCAGGCCATTGATGCGATCGCGCATCTTGCTGAGTTCCTCGCGCCAGGTGGCGGCCAACTCGGCTGAGTCGAGGACCTCAACGACGATGGCGCTGCCGTGGGCAGGAGGATTGGAATAGTTCTCGCGGGCCAAGATGGCAAACTGCGAACGCACGTTTTTCATCTGCTCTGCGGTCTTAGCGATGGCGATCAGGCAGCCGGTGCGCTCACGATAGATTCCAAAATTCTTCGAGCAGGAGCTGGTAATCAGCACCTCATCGAGATTCTCGGCTATCAGGCGTACGCTGTAGGCATCCTCTTCCAACCCGTCACCAAAGCCTTGGTAGGCGAAGTCGAGCAGTGGCAGTAGGTCACGCTCGCGGACCACTTCCAGCACTTGCTGCCACTGCTCATTGGAAAGGTCGAAGCCGGAGGGGTTATGGCAGCAGGCGTGCAGCAGCACCACGTCGCCCTGTGGAATCTGCTTGAGGGTGTCGATCATGCCGCCAAAATCGAGGCGGTTCTCGGCATCGACGTAGGGGTACTTGTGCATCTCGACGCCGGCGGCATGGAAGATACCCAGATGATTGGGCCAGATCGGGTCGGACAGCCAGATACCCTTGCCGGGCAGGTGGGTCTTGATGAAATCTGCTGCCAGTCGCAGGGCGCCGGTGCCGCCCGGCGACTGGGTTGCGCTGGCGCGCTTGGCGGCCAGCAGCGGCGAATCGTCGCCCAGCACCATGGACAGGATGACCTGACCGTAGCGCGGATCACCGTGCGAGCCGATATAGCTCTTGGTGGTTTCGTTCTTTAGCAGCAGCGACTCGGCGTCCTTGACGGCGCGCATTACCGGCGTGTTGCCATGGGCATCGCGATAGACGCCGACACCGAGGTCGACCTTCTGCGGATTGGGATCCTTGTTGAAGGCCTCGATCAGTCCAAGGATGGCATCGCCAGGCACTCGTTTAATGTGCTCAAACATGTTTATCTGCTACCTCATAGGTTCTGGTGGCCTGAAATCCCATCCTAATGGGAACGGCTGATGGGCTTGCGTTCAGTCGCTTCCACAACTCCCTCCGTTACGGTTATTAAGCTTTCTGATAGGCGGAGCCTCCTCTACATTTTCTGTTGAAGTTCTGGCAGGACCTGGAACAGATCGCCCACCAGACCGTAATCGGCAATCTGGAAGATCGGTGCTTCCTCGTCCTTGTTGATCGCCACGATCACCTTGGAGTCCTTCATCCCCGCCAGGTGCTGGATCGCCCCGCTGATTCCCACCGCGATGTACAGTTCAGGGGCGACGATCTTGCCGGTCTGCCCCACCTGCATGTCGTTGGGCACGAAACCGGCATCCACCGCCGCGCGCGAGGCCCCGATTGCTGCACCCAGCTTGTCGGCGATACCGTCGAGCAGCTTGAAGTTCTCGCCATTGCCCATGCCGCGACCGCCGGAAATGACTACCCGTGCCGCACTCAATTCAGGGCGCTCACTCTGCTTGAGCCGCTCGTCGACAAAGCTCGACAGGCTATTGTCGACCGTGGCATCGACCGCTTCGATGGCGGCACTGCCAGTCTCGCCAACGGCATCGAAGGCGGTGCTGCGCAGGGTTAGCACCTTGAGCGGATCGGCGCTCTGCACGGTGGCGATGGCGTTGCCGGCATAGATCGGACGCTTGAAGGTATCGGCGCTCACCACGTCGAGGATGTCGGAGATGGCCGCAACGTCCTTGAGCGCGGCGAGCCGCGGCAGCACGTTCTTGCCGGTGGTGGAGGAGCTGGCCAGCACGTGGCTATAGTCATCGGCGAGACGCACCAGCAGATCGGCCAGCGGCTCGGCAAGCTGATGGGCATAGACCGCATGGTCGGCGACGCGCACACGGCGCACCCCGTCAAGCTTCACAGCCTGCTCGGCCACTCCCTGCATCTCCTGACCCGCGACCAGTAGGTCGATGTCGCCGCCGATCTGCTGTGCTGCCGCAACCACATGAGCCGTGGCGCTGGCAAGCTGACCGTCATGATGGTCGACGAGAATCAATATGCTCATGAGATCACCTTGGCTTCATTCTTGAGTTTATCGACGAGCTCATCCACCGAGCCGACCTTGATGCCGCCCTTGCGCTCGGCCGGGGTTTCGACCTGCAGCTGGGTGACCTTCGAGGCAATAGCGACACCGAGTTCCTCGGGGGTTCTAGTGTCGAGCGGCTTCTTCTTGGCCTTCATGATATCGGGCAGCTTGGCGTAGCGCGGCTCGTTGAGGCGCAGATCGGTGGTGACCACGGCGGGCAGCTTGAGCGCCACGGTCTGCAGGCCGCCGTCGATCTCGCGGGTCACGTTGACGGTGCCGTCCTGGATATCCACCTTCGATGCGAAGGTACCCTGCCCCCAGCCGGTCAGGGCGGCAAGCATCTGCCCGGTCTGGTTATTGTCGGTATCGATGGCCTGCTTGCCGAGGATCACCAGTTGCGGTTGCTCCTCGTCGACCACCCGCTTGAGCAGCTTGGCGACCGCCAGTGACTCGACGCGCTCGTCGGTAGCCACGTGAACAGCCCGGTCGGCCCCCAGCGCCAGCGCGGTGCGCAACTGCTCCTGGGCGGCCTTGGGCCCGATGGTTACAGCGACGACTTCCGTGGCAATGCCCTTTTCCTTCAGGCGAACCGCTTCTTCCACCGCGATCTCGCAGAACGGGTTCATGGCCATCTTGACGTTGGCAAGATCGACGTTGGTGTGATCCGCCTTGACGCGGATCTTGACGTTGTAGTCGATGACGCGTTTGACCGCGACAAGAATTTTCATAAGCTTAATCTCAGCTACTGGTCAGACAAGGTTAGTATCGTATTCCGATGATGAATACGTCTGCATTGACATATCTATAAAGCTTGGAAATGAATTATCTTGAAACCGCCTAGTGCCATTGAATGGCATTATACGAGATATGTCCCGGTTGCCTGCGTGAACGTAGCAGAACGGGAGGCGGAAAAGACAGTTTCTCCTCTAGAGCAAGCGTGCGATAGTTCCTCCTATGGCCGGAAGGGCAGTAGGTGAGCGGCACGTTTCTGAGCCATTTTTAGAATATTACGTGGCACAATTAAACGGAGCGAGACCATGGCTCATGTACTAGGTAGTGATTAGCAAGGATGTTAAGGATTTGTTGGATCAGTACCATGGCATAGTCGAAACAACACAAGGCTAATTCTCCTTACTATAAGGCATCAATATCTAAAGGTAGCTTTGGAAAAGTCCAGTAGGGTTAATGCAAACTGCCTTGACTCAACGGGGCAGAGCATAGTGCGGCGTAGCTATACATAGTATGAAATACAGTTTCAAACCAAAGCTGCATGTAAAAATAAATGACAGTTAATCATTACCGTAAGAATGCAACATACTACCTGCTCGTATGAATATCAGTCTAGCGCAGGAGTAATAGTAATCAAGCGTTCCTCTGTCATGTCTTGGATTGCATAACGAGGCCCCTCGCGTCCATGACCACTTGCTTTAAGCCCTCCGTATGGAGAAAGATCAACACGAGAACTTGAAGTATCGTTTATGTGTACATTTCCCATCCGCATTAAAGGTATAGACTTGAGCGCACGGGTAATATCGTTAGTAAAAATTCCACTAGCGAGGCCGAAAGAAGTATCATTTGAGAAATCAATTCCCTCTTCCACGCTAGATATGGGAATAAGAGAAACTACTGGGGCAAATATTTCTTCGCTTACGACGCGCATAGAATTGTTTACGTCAATCAAAATAGTAGGCCAAAGCAACGCGGCTTCGCGGCGAGGCTCTGTTAAAGCTGTGGCGCCGGCTGCTAGCGCCTCTTTTATCCATTGCTCGGCACGTATAGCTTCTTTCTCGTCGATCATAGGACCTATACTTGTGTCGGGATCATGAGGATCACCAACCTTAAAGCCTTTAACCTGGTCAACGAGAAGCTCAGTAAACCTATCAATAACCTGCTCATGAACCAGGATTTTTTGCACTGAAGTACAAACCTGTCCTGCCTTTCGAAAGGCAGCTGCAGCACACTTTTTGGCCGCAAATTCGAGCAAAGCATCCTCACATATGATCGTTGAAGAAATATTGCCTAGCTCAAGCTGAGTACGACGCAATCCGGATTCTTGATTGATGACCTTACCAACTTCTGTGCTTCCAGTAAAAGTGTAGTAATCAATATCGCGATTATTGAGAAGCCATTGGCCCACTGTGTGCCCCTCGCCATTGATTAGGTTAAGAAGACCTGCTGGAAGCCCAGCTTTAGCGAGAGCCTCGCATAGAATGGTGGCGCATAAGGGGGTGTAAGACGATGGTTTGAGGACTACTGCATTTCCGGCTGAAATTGCAGGGCCTACCTTGTGTAAAACAGTATTCAGAGGAGAGTTAAAAGGAGTAATTGCACAAGCAACGCCAATGGGCATGCGGACTGTAAAAGCAAGCTTTTCCTTGTGCTGACCAGGCGCGCTTTGTATGGGGATCATCTCGCCGACGGTTCGCTTAGCCTCTTCGGCTGATAGCACAACCGTTTGCATCGAGCGGTTAAAATCATTTTCCGCATCTTTTAAAGTAAAACCAGTTTCGGCAACTAGGGTCTCGATTATCTCCTGTTTTCGATGCTGAAGAATGGGCGGTCTCAAGTTCCAAGCGCAACGCTATTGAAGGGTGCTCGGTCCAGCGACTGATTTCTTGAGCACCTCGGCGT
>NZ_MCAP01000035.1:0-5830 GCF_001858555.1 Salinicola sp. MIT1003 | reverse complement strand
ATAGATGCCTGACGATGACCTACTCTCACATGGGGAGACCCCACACTACCATCGGCGCTGAGCGGTTTCACTACTGAGTTCGGCATGGATCAGGTGGTTCCCACTCGCTATGGTCGTCAGGCAAAACTGACGTCGGGATGCGTGGCGTGACTGCAATTCGCCCTCATCCCGACCGATTCGGATCATGCTGACCAAGACACGTCTCGCCTGCCTGCTCTTCAAGACAGGGCGTATCCAGTCTGTCGGTGATCATCACCGATCGCACGCGGTACGTCTCGTACCGGTGCCGTAAACCCCTTGGGGTTATATGGTCAAGCCTCACGGGGCATTAGTACACGTTAGCTCAACGCCTTGCAGCGCTTCCACACCGTGCCTATCAACCAGCTAGTCTTGCTGGACCCTTTAGGAGACTCGAAGTCTCGGGGAGATCTCATCTTGAAGAAGGCTTCCCGCTTAGATGCTTTCAGCGGTTATCCCGTCCGCACATAGCTACCCGGCGATGCCACTGGCGTGACAACCGGAACACCAGAGGTGCGTCCACTCCGGTCCTCTCGTACTAGGAGCAGCACTTCTCAAATCTCCAACGCCCACGGCAGATAGGGACCGAACTGTCTCACGACGTTCTAAACCCAGCTCGCGTACCACTTTAAATGGCGAACAGCCATACCCTTGGGACCGACTTCAGCCCCAGGATGTGATGAGCCGACATCGAGGTGCCAAACACCGCCGTCGATGTGAACTCTTGGGCGGTATCAGCCTGTTATCCCCGGAGTACCTTTTATCCGTTGAGCGATGGCCCTTCCATACAGAACCACCGGATCACTAGAACCTACTTTCGTACCTGCTCGACGTGTCTGTCTCGCAGTTAAGCACCCTTATGCTCTTGCACTCAATGCACGATTTCCAACCGTGCTGAGGGTACCTTCGTGCTCCTCCGTTACGCTTTCGGAGGAGACCGCCCCAGTCAAACTACCCACCACACACTGTCCTCACACCGGATCACGGTGCCAAGTTAGAACGCCAATGATGCCAGGCTGGTATTTCAAGGTTGGCTCCACCCGAACTGGCGTCCGGGTTTCCAAGCCTCCCAGCTATCCTACACAAGCAACATCAGCGTCCAGTGTGAAGCTATAGTAAAGGTTCACGGGGTCTTTCCGTCTAGCCGCGGGTACACAGCATCTTCACTGCGATTTCAATTTCACTGAGTCTCGGGTGGAGACAGCGTGGCCATCATTACGCCATTCGTGCAGGTCGGAACTTACCCGACAAGGAATTTCGCTACCTTAGGACCGTTATAGTTACGGCCGCCGTTTACCGGGGCTTCGATCAAGAGCTTCGCCCGAGGGCTAACACCATCAATTAACCTTCCGGCACCGGGCAGGCGTCACACCCTATACGTCCGCTTACGCGTTAGCAGAGTGCTGTGTTTTTAATAAACAGTTGCAGCCACCTGGTATCTTCGACCGGTTCGAGCTCGGGACGCGAGGTCCTTCACCCTAAGCCGGCGCACCTTCTCCCGAAGTTACGGTGCCATTTTGCCTAGTTCCTTCACCCGAGTTCTCTCAAGCGCCTTGGGATTCTCACCCTGACCACCTGTGTCGGTTTGGGGTACGGTCGCATGTGATCTGAAGCTTAGAGGCTTTTCCTGGAAGCGTGGCATCGATGACTTCCGGACCGTAGTCCGTTCGTCTCGTCTCTCGGCCTTGAGGACCCGGATTTGCCTAAGCCCTCAGCCTACTGACTTTCACCAGGACAACCAACGCCTGGCTCACCTAGCCTTCTTCGTCCCCCCATCGCAATCACATCCGGTACGGGAATATTAACCCGTTTCCCATCGACTACGCCTTTCGGCCTCGCCTTAGGGGCCGACTCACTCTGCTCTGATTAGCATAGAACAGAAAACCTTGGTCTTCCGGCGGGGGAGTTTTTCACTCCCCTTGTCGTTACTCATGTCAGCATTCGCACTCGTGATATCTCCAGCATGCTTCTCAACACACCTTCGCAGACTTACACGACGCTCCTCTACCGCTCATCCAGAGGATGAACCCGTAGCTTCGGCATCTGGTTTGAGCCCCGTTACATCTTCCGCGCAGGCCGACTCGACTAGTGAGCTATTACGCTTTCTTTAAAGGATGGCTGCTTCTAAGCCAACCTCCTAGCTGTCTATGCCTTCCCACATCGTTTCCCACTTAACCAGAATTTGGGGGCCTTAGCTGACGGTCTGGGTTGTTTCCCTTTTCACGACGGACGTTAGCACCCGCCGTGTGTCTCCCACGCTCTACTCACCGGTATTCGGAGTTTGCCTCGGGTTGGTAACCCGGGATGGGCCCCTAGCCGAAACAGTGCTCTACCCCCGGCGGTAATACGTGAGGCGCTACCTAAATAGCTTTCGAGGAGAACCAGCTATCTCCGAGCTTGATTAGCCTTTCACTCCGATCCACAGCTCATCCCAGCATTTTTCAACATACTTGGGTTCGGGCCTCCAGTTGATGTTACTCAACCTTCACCCTGGCCATGGATAGATCGCCCGGTTTCGGGTCTATATCCAGCGACTGGTCGCCCAGTTAAGACTCGATTTCTCTACGCCTCCCCTATACGGTTAAGCTCGCCACTGAATATAAGTCGCTGACCCATTATACAAAAGGTACGCGGTCACAGAACGAGTCTGCTCCCACTGCTTGTACGCACACGGTTTCAGGATCTATTTCACTCCCCTCTCCGGGGTTCTTTTCGCCTTTCCCTCACGGTACTGGTTCACTATCGGTCAGCCAGGAGTATTTAGCCTTGGAGGATGGTCCCCCCATGTTCAGTCAGGGTTTCACGTGCCCCGACCTACTCGATTTCACACATTCAGGTTTTCGACTACGGGGCTATCACCCACTATGGCCGGCCTTTCCAGGCGCGTTCGTCTAACCAGTCACATGCTTAAGGGCTACTCCCCGTTCGCTCGCCGCTACTGGGGGAATCTCGGTTGATTTCTTTTCCTCGGGGTACTTAGATGTTTCAGTTCTCCCGGTTCGCTTCCCAACACCTATGGATTCAGTGTGGGATATCCAGCTTGTGCTGGATGGGTTTCCCCATTCGGAAATGTCCGGGTCGCAGGTTGTTTGCCACCTCACCGAACCTTATCGCAGGCTACAACGTCCTTCATCGCCTCTGGCTGCCAAGGCATCCACCGTGTGCGCTTAATCGCTTGACCATATAACCCGAAGGAGTCTGGTCAGTGATTAATCATTCGACAATTGCCGGATACGCTTGAGACGTATCTCGTTTGTTCTTCTCTAGAGAGAAGAACTGTCAGCATGATCCAAATTGTTAAAGAGCGTTTAGAGCGATAAGCTCTAAGCTGTAAGCTTGCTGTCACGAGTGTTTCATCGTCACGTCAAGCGTATAGCTTAAAACTTATGGTCAGACTGTCGGGTTGTGCTTGTCTCCCGGGTTGCCGCGAGAGAGTGGTGGAGCCTAGCGGGATCGAACCGCTGACCTCCTGCGTGCAAGGCAGGCGCTCTCCCAGCTGAGCTAAGGCCCCGGATAGACAGATCGTAAAAAGAACCAAGAAGACTTTCTCTTTTATTTGATCTGTTTAATTTTATTCAGATCGAGGCATTTCGGGGCGACGCATAGCCTGCTATGCGAGTCACGAAATAACGTGGAACTGGATAAAATTTGGTGGGTCTGGGCAGACTCGAACTGCCGACCTCACCCTTATCAGGGGTGCGCTCTAACCAACTGAGCTACAGACCCAAACAGTCTTGCTCTGGCCGATCAGGTAATTGATTGTGAGCGCTTGAACCACGCTAAGCTAATCGTTTAAGGAGGTGATCCAGCCGCAGGTTCCCCTACGGCTACCTTGTTACGACTTCACCCCAGTCATGAACCACACCGTGGTGATCGCTCTCCCGAAGGTTAAGCTAACCACTTCTGGTGCAGTCCACTCCCATGGTGTGACGGGCGGTGTGTACAAGGCCCGGGAACGTATTCACCGTGACATTCTGATTCACGATTACTAGCGATTCCGACTTCACGGAGTCGAGTTGCAGACTCCGATCCGGACTGAGGCCGGCTTTCTGGGATTCGCTCCACCTCGCGGTCTCGCAACCCTTTGTACCGGCCATTGTAGCACGTGTGTAGCCCTACCCGTAAGGGCCATGATGACTTGACGTCGTCCCCACCTTCCTCCGGTTTGTCACCGGCAGTCTCCTTAGAGTTCCCGACTTTACTCGCTGGCAAATAAGGACAAGGGTTGCGCTCGTTACGGGACTTAACCCAACATTTCACAACACGAGCTGACGACAGCCATGCAGCACCTGTCTCAGAGTTCCCGAAGGCACGAAGGCATCTCTGCCAACTTCTCTGGATGTCAAGGGTAGGTAAGGTTCTTCGCGTTGCATCGAATTAAACCACATGCTCCACCGCTTGTGCGGGCCCCCGTCAATTCATTTGAGTTTTAACCTTGCGGCCGTACTCCCCAGGCGGTCGACTTATCGCGTTAACTGCGCCACTAAGTCCTTAAAGGTCCCAACGGCTAGTCGACATCGTTTACGGCGTGGACTACCAGGGTATCTAATCCTGTTTGCTACCCACGCTTTCGCACCTCAGTGTCAGTGTCAGGCCAGAAGGCCGCCTTCGCCACTGGTATTCCTCCCGATCTCTACGCATTTCACCGCTACACCGGGAATTCTACCTTCCTCTCCTGCACTCTAGCCTGGCCGTTCCGGATGCCGTTCCCAGGTTGAGCCCGGGGCTTTCACAACCGGCGTGCCAAGCCACCTACGCGCGCTTTACGCCCAGTAATTCCGATTAACGCTCGCACCCTCCGTATTACCGCGGCTGCTGGCACGGAGTTAGCCGGTGCTTCTTCTGCGAGTGATGTCCTTCCTCTGGGGTATTAACCCAAAGGCTTTCTTCCTCGCTGAAAGTGCTTTACAACCCGAAAGCCTTCTTCACACACGCGGCATGGCTGGATCAGGCTTTCGCCCATTGTCCAATATTCCCCACTGCTGCCTCCCGTAGGAGTCTGGGCCGTGTCTCAGTCCCAGTGTGGCTGATCATCCTCTCAGACCAGCTACGGATCGTCGCCTTGGTAAGCCGTTACCTTACCAACTAGCTAATCCGACATAGGCTCATCCGATAGCGCGAAGTCCGAAGATCCTCCGCTTTCTCCCGTAGGACGTATGCGGTATTAGCGTGGGTTTCCCCACGTTATCCCCCACTACCGGGCAGATTCCTATGCATTACTCACCCGTCCGCCGCTCGCCACCAGGGAGCAAGCTCCCCGTGCTGCCGCTCGACTTGCATGTGTTAGGCCTGCCGCCAGCGTTCAATCTGAGCCATGATCAAACTCTTCAGTTTAAAGTCTGATAGTCCTTACTTCTCTCGTTCCGAAGAACGAGCATAAAAGCGGACCAAACTTGGTTCAAGGTCAAACGAATCTTGACGAGTCGCTTGCCTCGATATGTCATGACTGGCTGTCACGCGAGAACAAGCGCCCACATCAATTACCTGATCGATTGTTAAAGAGCGTCCCTACTCGAAGCGCTTTGCTTCTGCCGTCGGCCCCAAGTGCTTGTCAGCGCTTGTTTTCTTGGCCGCCGTAAGGAGTGGCGTATTTTAAGGATCTTGGCGGAGATGTCAACATCTTTTTTCGTTGAATCCCGCCGGCTCCGGTCAAACTGGGTGGAGCCGATCCTTCGAAGAACTGGGAAGCGATCTTACCGGCCTCACCGCTTTGCGTCAACCGATTTCTTCAATCAAATCAAACGCTTGGCTTTCTTCTCCGCTGCCTCCGAAACCCTGTCTCGGCGTCAGCGGATGCGTACTTTACGGACCA
>NZ_MCAP01000034.1:0-8024 GCF_001858555.1 Salinicola sp. MIT1003 | reverse complement strand
TACGCCGAGGTGCTCAAGAAATCAGTCGCTGGACCGAGCACCCTTCAATAGCGTTGCGCTTGGAACTTGAGACCGCCATGCTTGAAATATACAAGAGGATAGGTAGCCAGGTAATATTAACCTCTACTCTGAAAGATGAAGAGTATAGCAACGACAAATACTCCAAAATAGGTGGTGTAAATGCTGTGAATTACAGCCATCATCAGGATTGCAAGATTTTAAATAAACAATACGCAAGAGATTTCTCGACGCTAATTGCAGGGTTTGAAGGTATTATTCTTTAAGCTGTAACTAGCAGATATTGTTTGTCTGGTTTTTCGTTGCGCTCAAAACCAGCCGCAAATACGGGCGTTAAACATCAGAAAAGTCTCAACGTCCGCTTCTGGCCGAATGCTGCCTCTCACAGACCACCCGCCGAGGATCGGGCTTTGACGAACTTCATCAAGCCGCGATCCCGCTTCTCAACGGGAAGCCAACCGGCACGCTCGTAAAACGCATAGGCTCGACTGCCGATCTCGGTCTCCAGCCAGATCTCGTCGAATTTGGCGAATAGGTGGCGTTCGGCTTTCTCGAGAAGTAGGCGGCCCACACCTCGCCCTTCATGGTCGGCACGGACGAATAGCCCAAATACGCACCCGGTCTCGTCGCGAACCATCGAAAAGCCCACGGGTACTCGATCAATCTCCGCAACCCAAAGACAAGGGCCCTGAGCGAGCATGGCGGCAATGGTCTCCGGTGTGATGCCCATTTCGCCGAGCTGCTCGAGTGAAAGGTGGTTCTCCGCCACGCTGGTGCGAATGGCGAAGATCTCATCGATATCAGCCTTACGGGCTTCTCTTACTTGAATTGGCATGTGTCGACACCTTGGCAGCAACGGCTCGCCACTGATGAAAATCCGGCGAGCAGTTATTCTGAACCACCTAATGCCCAACGGCGAGCTTGCTTGGCGGCTTGCGGCCCATAGTCTGCGGGCCATCAACATGAACGCAATTCCCAAAGCTGTGAGTCGATGTGTTTCGGCATTCTGTTCGGCTATACCCCCGAGCGAGCTGTACAAGTTCACCCTCATCGCCCTCTCCCAGCCAAGCCTTTCTCACTCGTTGCGGCGCTTCATGACCCTGGCGCGGTCTTGATTTTACCCTGTACACCAAAACTTTCTTGTACAATTTTTTGTGGCGTGCCATTATCGTTCTGTCGGCAAGGATCGCCGGCGCGGGGTGAGGTTTCAGCCGCCTTACCCTACGGTATATGCCCCCACATAGGCCGATCAGGATGATCGGTTGGTAACAAGCCAAGGAAGGCTATCCATGAAACACGACATTTCCTGCCCGCGATGCGGTTGTTCCGAGGCGCTTTCCAGTGACAAAGATCAGGACTGGGACGAGATCACCTGCATCGCATGCGACGAGTTCATTGGCACCCGGGATTATCTCAGCGGGTTTCATTCCCGGCACTATCGGTTGCATGCCTTGAGTCTTTCGCTGGGCATGATGATCCAGATGACGCATGAGGGAGGTCTTTTGTCCCCGAAAGCGGCCTGATGTCCGATCGGTCGAGAGACGAGTTGCAGCCGCAGCCGCGGTCACGATGAACGTCAGGTTCGATGTCGTCCTCCGCCGCTTTCTGCTCTATGCGCCCGCCTTCATCCGGTTCGAGTTGTTCTCGTGGTCTGTCCCTGTGTGCCGCTCTCCCCGAGCGGCTTTTTTTGGTTCGGCTTTTTTGGTTCGGCTTTTTTTGATTCGATGGGCCGAGCGGCGGCTTCCGTTCGGACGCTACAATGATGTCTCCCTGAACCGCGTCGAATGACCAGCAAGTGGAGTTCGTTCATGCCTAGCGTCCGTAAAACCTGGCTCGCCGTGGCGGCCGCCTTCGTGCTGAACGGCGGGCTCTTCGGCGCCTGGGCCTCGCGAATTCCCAGCGTCGTCCAGCAGAACGCCATCGATGGCGGCCAGTTGGGGCTGCTGCTGTTGCTGCTGGCGCTGGGCGCCATCGTCTCCTTCCCGCTGGCCGGGCGCGCGTCGGATGCGTTCGGCGCCGCGCGCACGACACTTACCATCGCGGTCTTCTACGCGCTGGCGCTGATCCTGATCGCCCTGGCGCCCAACCTGTGGCTGCTGGCCCCGGCGCTCTTTCTGTTCGGTGGCGCCCACGGTTCCATGGATGTCGCCATGAACAGCTGGGCCGGCGAGGCCGAGCGCTACATCGGCCGGCGGGTGATGTCGTCGCTTCATGCGATGTGGAGTCTGGGCGCAGGTCTCGGTGCCGCCGCCGGTTACCTGGCGGTCAAGCTCGACCTGAGCCTGATCGTCCATTTCACGGGCTTTGCCGTCCTGCTCTACGCCGTCACCAGCCGGTTCGCCCATATCGGCTGGCAGTCCGAAACCCGCCCCCGCGCGCCCGGCGGCAGCCTGTTCCCGCTGCCAAAGGGGCCGCTGCTGTGGGTGGGGATCATCGCCATGTGCGCGTCGATCGGTGAAGGCGCCATGGCGGACTGGAGCGCGCTCTTCCTGGTCTCCGTCACTGCCGCCAGCGAGGCCCAGGCCGCGCTCGGCTATACCGTCTTCTCGATGGCGATGGTGATCATGCGACTCATCGGCGACCGCGTGATATCGATCCTCGGGCCGACGCAGGCGGCGCGCCTTGCCGGTGCCTCGGCGCTGGCCGGCGTGTTGCTGGCCGTGCTGTTTGCCAATCTGTACACGGCGTTGGCGGGGTTCGTGCTGCTCGGCGTGGGCTACGCGCTGATCATGCCGCTGGCGATCACCCGCGCCGCCAACGACCCGCAGACGCCGCCGGGCGTGGCGATCGCCAGCGTTGCCACGCTGGGTTACGGCGCGATGCTGTTCGGCCCGCCGGCGATCGGCTTCACCGCCCACTTCATTACCCTGCACTATGCTTTTTGCCTATTGGGGATCCTGGCGTGCTTCATCATCCTGTGCGCCCCGGCGCTGGATCGGCGGTAATCGCCCCTTCGTCACCGTTCGCCGTTCACCGTTCGCCCGTCCCCTGATGCCCGATTTCATTCGAGGAGAGAATCATGTTCAACGCCATCCTGGTCAGCCAGCAGGAAGACAATTCATCCGAGGCGGTGCTGTCTCGACGGGAAACGGATGATCTCCCGCCGGGCGATGTGCTCGTCCGGGTGGAATGGAGCACGCTCAACTACAAGGACGCCCTGGCGATCACCGGCAAAGGGGCGGTGATTCGGCAATTTCCGATGGTGCCCGGCATCGATCTGGCCGGCACGGTGGAACAGAGCGACAACCCGGACTGGCAACCGGGCGACCGCGTGCTGATCAACGGCTGGGGTATCGGTGAAACGCACTGGGGCGGGCTGGCGCAGATGGCACGGATGCGCTCGGAGTGGCTGACCGCCCTGCCCGACGGGCTCGACCTGCGCCAGACCATGGCGATCGGCACCGCGGGCTATACCGCCATGCTCAGCCTCATCGCGCTGGAGCGGCACGGGCTCACGCCGGAAAGCGGCGACGTGCTGGTCACCGGCGCCAGCGGCGGCGTGGGGAGTTTCGCCGTCATGCTGCTGGCGCGCCGGGGCTATCGCGTCATCGCCTCGACGGGGCGCGTCGAGGAGCGGGACTATCTGGAACGTCTGGGTGCCGCCGAGATCCTGCCGCGTGCCGAGCTGGACAAGCCGGGCCGCCCGCTCGACAAGGCGCGCTGGGCCGGTGTCATCGATTCGGTCGGCAGCCATACCCTCGCCAACGCCTGCGCACAGACCCAGGTCGACGGGCTGGTCGCGGCCTGCGGGCTGGCCCAGGGCATGGATTTCCCGGCCACCGTCGCGCCGTTCATTCTGCGAGGCGTGTCGTTGCTGGGCATCAACAGCGTCTACCGGCCCCACGCGGAAAGAGCCGTGGCGTGGTCCCGCCTGGCGACGGAGCTCGATCTGGACCGGCTCGAGCAGGCCACCAGCGAAATCGGCCTCACGGAGGCGATCGCCGCAGCAAGCGACCTGCTCTCCGGCCACGTTCGCGGCCGGCTGGTGGTGGATGTCAATCGGTAAATGGCCGCGCGCGCTTGTATCACAGACGCACGGCTCAGTCGGGGCTGCCCAGCAGCACGCGCAGCTCCTGGCGATTCTCGACGAGATCGGCCAGCACGTAGCCGTCCAGCACGGCCAGAAGCGCCTGCTGGGCTTTCCATAGCACGCCCTTCAATCGGCAGCCCGGCTCGATCGGGCAGGTGGAGTTCGGCCCGAAGCACTCCAGCAACTCCAGGTTCTCGGTCTGTCTCACCAGCGCGCCGATGTTGATCTCCTCGGCGGGCCGTTGAAGCCGCAGACCGCCTCCCCGGCCGCGCAGGCTGACCACATAGCCCAGCTGTACCAGCGTCTGGGCGACCTTGGCCAGATGGTTCGCGGAGATGCCGTAATGCGTCGCGGCCGACTGAACCGTGGCCGGCATCGCATCGTTTCTCGCCGCCAGATAGATCAGCAGTCTCAGGGCGTAATCGGTGTGTGTCGTCAGTTTCATCAGCGCTTGACAGTCATAATTTGGTAAATGATACTCCTATTTAAAGAGGTATCCTAAATACTTCATTAAGAAGGAGGCAGCATGCCCACTCCCGCCCAGATCGATGTCATCAAGCAGACCGTTCCGGTACTCCAGCAGCATGGCGAAGCACTGACCCGCCACTTCTATGCCCGAATGTTCGAGCATAACCCGGAGGTCAAGCGCTACTTCAATCCCGCGCACCAGCGCTCCGGCGGCCAGCAGCGCGCCCTGGCCGGCGCCATTCTGGCCTACGCCCAGCACATCGAAGACCCTTCGGCGCTGGCTAGCGCCATCGAAGTGATCGCCCAGAAGCACACTTCGTTGACGATCCAGCCGGAGCACTACCCGATCGTCGGCGAGAACCTGCTGGCTTCGATCAAGGAAGTGCTGGGCGATGCGGCCACCGATGACATTCTCGATGCCTGGGCCGCCGCCTACGGCGAACTGGCACAGGTCTTCATCGATCGCGAACAGGCCATCTACGCCCAGCAGCGCGAACAGCAGGGCTGGGCGGGCTTCAAGCCGTTCACTGTCGTGCGACGCCAGGTCGAGAGCGACAACATCGTCTCCCTGTATCTCGCGCCAGAAGACGGCAGCACGCCGCCCGCCCACCTGCCGGGGCAGTATGTCTCGATCCGCCTGCAGGACGCCAACGGCAATACCGCCATGCGCAACTATAGCCTTTCCAACGCGCCGGGAGCGTCCGCCTATCGAATCAGCGTCAAGCGCGAGCTGGGGGGTGACGACGCGCCGAACGGCGATGTCTCGAACCGCATTCACGACGGGCTGGCCAAGGGCGACCGTATCGAGCTTTCCCCGCCCTGCGGCGCGTTCACGCTCGAGCTGCCGGCGCCGGCAGACAAGCCGCTGGTCTTCATTGCCGGTGGGGTCGGTATCACGCCGCTGATCTCCATGGCCCATGCGGCGCTGGATGCCTCCGCCTCGCGGCCGGTGACCTTCGTTCAGGCCGCACGCCACGGCGGGCTGCGCGCCTTCACGAGCGAGCTGGAAGCGCTGGTCAAGGATTACCCGAACTTCGAGCTGCACACCTGCTTCAGCGAGCCTCGGGAAGCGGATCTCAGCGACGGTCGGGTGAAAGGCGGCGAGCTGGAAGCGGACGATCTGGAACGCTGGGTCGGCGGCTGGAACGCGACCTACTACTTCTGCGGCCCGCTGCCCATGATGCAGAAGGTCGATCAGATGCTGGAAGCGAAAGGCGTGGCAGCCGATGACCGGCGTTACGAGTGCTTCGGCCCCTTGCAGCCGCTGAAGGCCTGAACGGCTACGGACCCGGTCACCACAACGACGGAGGTAACGCCTATGACTACCGGATTGCTCGACGACCTCGGCCTGGAGATTCCGATTCTTCAGGCTCCCATGGCAGGCGTTGCGACGCCGGCCATGGCGGCGGCGGTTTCCAATGCGGGAGGATTGGGCGGCCTCGGGCTCGGCGCCTCGACACCAGAGGCAGCGCACCGGGTCATTCTGGAAACGCAGGCGCTCACCTCTCGGCCGTTCAACGTCAACCTCTTCTGCCATGCACCTGCAGTGCGTGACAGCACGCGGGAACGACGCTGGATCGAACGGGCCCGCCCGCTGTTCGACAGCTTCGACGCCACAGCACCGGAAACGCTGAAGGATATCTATACGTCCTTTCGAACCAGCGACGCGATGCTCGAGGTGCTGCTGGCAACCCGCCCTGCCGTGGTCAGCTTCCATTTCGGCCTGCCCAGGCCGGCGCAGATCGAAGCGCTGCGTCAGGCAGGATGCCGGCTGATCGCCACCGCGACATCGCTTGCGGAGGCGCGCCAGATCGCGGCTAGCGGGCTCGATGCCGTCGTCGCCCAGGGCTGGGCGGCGGGCGGCCATCGTGGGGTGTTCGATCCCTCGGCGCCGGATGAACAGCGATCGACCCAGGCGCTGACCCGCGAGCTCGTTCGCGAGATTGCGCTGCCGGTCATCGCCGCCGGCGGGCTGATGGATGGCGCCGACATTCAGCAGGCGCTGACCTGGGGCGCGACAGCGGCCCAACTGGGCACGGCGTTCATCGGTTGCCCGGAAAGCGCCGCCGACGAGGCCTACCGGGCTCGGCTGGCATCCCGCGCCGATACCGTGATGACCAGCGCCATTTCCGGCCGTCCGGCGCGCTGTCTCGTCAATCGCTTTACCGCCTGGGCCGAAGACGCTGCGCTGGGCGACATTGCCCCCTACCCTTGCGCCTACGATCTCGGCAAGGCACTGAATGCCGCCGCCAAGGCCAGAGGCGAAAGCGGCTTCGGGGCGCAATGGGCCGGCACCGGCGCGAGCCGAGCGACCGACCTTGCCGCGGGCGAGCTGGTCCAACGGCTGGAGGCGCAAAGACAGGCCGCGAGCCGCCACGACCGCGCCTGAACACGCCCCCTGAATACGCCGCTGATGAAGACAAAGCTTAGCCGTTTTGCTCTCGCATCCACCGGCGAACCACGCGCCGTTTCGGTCTCGACGCGTACCGGCGAGTATCGAGACGGGTCGGCACCAGAACTTCCCCTTCCGAGCTCATCGTCAGCGCGAACGTTCGGGAAGCCCCGACGGGTGAATCCTCACTGCCGTAGACGGCGATGACACGCAGCTCTATCGCCTGCAGCGTACGGCCATCGGTCGTCCGGAAATCCTCGGAAGGAAGGCCATGGAAACGCAGAACACGATCGATGATGTCGCGGAAGGAACCAATGTGGTTGTAACTGCCGGAGAGCATCGGCCCTTGCCGCGTGGTCTCGACCAGCCGAGAGACTTCGCCCTCCTTGGCCGTCGACTCCTCGAAATCGATCAGATCCCGGGAAATCGCACCCTGATCGGTGTGAAGGATCGCGATGATATGTTCGATGAAAATCGGCTCGGGGCTCATGTTGCTGATGACGCAACGCGCCTGCAGCGTACGGCCGAAGCCACGATTGATGATGATCTTGGGCTGGCGTTGCCGCTTGAAGTTGAGGTACAGCAACTGGGCATAGAAGAGCCATACCAGCAGCGTGCATAGACTGGTCAGCGCCGTGATGGCGGAGCTGTTCTGGGAAATCCAATCCATCATTCTTTGCTCACTGCCAACGGTCACGGACCCGAGGAACATAGATCCGATTCAACGCAAAGCGCAACAAAGAAAGGGAGTCGGTTGGCCGACTCCCCAAACGTTGCTCGTCCTTGCCAATTCACCACGGCATCCTGCCGTGCATCCCTGTGTCGCTGCATCCTGCAGCGTTCGTCCCTGTCAAACGCCGTCCTAGCGCTGACACCTACTGTGAACCTCATCGCCATCAGTTGAATTGATATGAATCAAGTATAATCGCCATATTTGTTTCAAAATGTTTCGATAATAATAAAGTTGTCGCATAACAGCGTCACCTGAACCTGCTCAACGCACGCAATTATCCAGCGACCTGTTATTTCATACAATTGACTACGCTTTGTCTGAAAAATGATGTCTTGCTAGCCTTTCCTCCCTCAGACTTGGAGGTATTGTCATGGCAGGACGTT